>NZ_JBEPKD010000003.1:0-276421 GCF_040544555.1 Halalkalibacter oceani | reverse complement strand
CAGGAGTGTATGTATTTTTCAGGATGTTGGCAAGTGGCCTTTTTTATGTACATAAATTAGCTGCCGTTTCCTACATTTCTAGTGTGCCATAAACACTGAGGGAGCAAATTTGTCAGCATTTGCTGCGTACTTATCAATGGCAGGTTGATCCGGAGCAAATCGTCGTTACGCCGGGAGCGGTGACGGCTTTAAACGCGACGATGCTGGCACTAGTGAACAGAGGAGAAGAAGTGCTGATACCTGATCCGAGCTGGCCGAACTATGAACAGATTGCGCTCGGGCAAGGAGCTGTCCCGATTCGCTATGAATTGGATTGGGCGAATGATTTTGCGCTTTCGTTGGAAGCATTGGAAGAAAAGGTAACACAGAAGACAAAGCTTTTAATTATCAATTCACCGAGTAATCCTGCTGGTTCGATTATGACCGGGCAGGATATTCAGAATGTGCTCGAATTTGCGAGAAAGCATGATTTATATGTCATTTCTGATGAAGTATATGATGGCATTCTTTTTGAAGGAGAGCATCTTACGGTGAAAAAGTTTGATCAAGACGACAGAGTGATCAGTATATTCGGATTTTCAAAGAATTATGCGATGACGGGCTGGCGGGTCGGTTACGCCGTCGCGCCTCTGCCGATTGCGGAGGTGACGGCGAAGCTGCTGGAGCCGATGGTTTCCTGTGCGTCTTCTGTATCACAGAAGGCAGCTGAAGCGGCTTTGACCGGCTCGGATCAATTCCTTGCTGAAATGACTGAAATTTACCGCGAGCGGAAGGAGCGCTTACTGGCCATATTCCGACAGGCAAATGTCCCTGTCATTCCGCCAAAAGGCGCCTTTTATATGCTGATCGATTGTACGGAGCTCGGCCTTGGGGCGGAAGAGGTTGCCTTGAAGCTGTTGGAGGAGGAGCAGGTAGCGGCGGCGCCAGGCACTACATTCGGTTCAACTACGGAGCGAATGCTGAGAATTTCCTTTGCAACGGAGGATGGTGAACTTTATGAAGCTGCCCGGCGAATCGCCCGTTTTATTGAGCGGCATCGCGGCAAGTAAGCGCACGGCAGGAAAGCAGACGCTGCGCTTTGTCCTGAAAGCGTTGTCGAAAAAGGTGAGCAGGGAAGTTCGCGTCTTCCTGCTCACCTCCATTGATTTTTCCGCTGGTAGAGTGGTGTCAAAGGCATGGCGCTTATTGCTTTAGCAGATGAAGGCAAAATTCAAGATCGGCCTGCAGGTGCTCTTTCATCAGTTGTTCAGCGCGGTCCGCATCATGGGCAAGGATCGCCTGATAAATTTGTTCGTGCTCGTCGATTAAAAACGGCCTTTTGTAGTAGACGACCGTCCGACGGAAAAGATAAATAATCGACTGCATCCGGTCGATTGTGTCAATCATTACCGGGTTGTTGCTTGCTTGGATGATAATATTATGAAACTCCTCGTTTGCCTCCATAATTTCTTCCGTTCCACCATTTTTAGCGGTTTCAATGCAATTGTGCATCTGCTGCAAGGTGGCTTCGTTCATATAGGTGGCGGCACATCTTGTCGCAAAGCCCTCTAATAAAATTCGTACTTGAAAAATATGGCGCAGGTCGGTTTCGCTTGGATTGACGACCCGTTTCTCCTTGATTAAGCCTTCTTGTTCGAGCTTGCGGATGGCTTCCCTTATTGGCGTCCGGCTGACACCTAATCTTTCCGCCCACTTTTCCTCGGTTACTTTTTCTCCACGAGGCAGCTCTCCATTTAAAATATAATCCCTTAATCGCTCATAAGCGACTTGATATGCTGATGTTTGTTTTGCCAATGTGAATGACTGCTATCAAAAGATAGCGGTCTACCTCCTTTTTTCCAGAGAAAATGGTAATGTTCTATGCTTAGTATAAAGGTTCTCCTTTCTTTTTAATAGGGGAAGAGCAAAAAATGTAGACATAATATAAAAAATTGTATGCAAAATTATTATTATTGTGTACAATAAAAACGATCGATGAAAATCAGCTGAATGAGGTGGCATGTTATGAAAAACATCGGGTTTATCGGATTAGGAATAATGGGAAAGCCAATGGCACTGAACTTAATAAAACGAGGATATAGGTTGACGGTTTTTGATATTAATGAAGAGGCGGTTCGCGAAGTCGCGAAAGCAGGAGCGACTGCGGCTCAATCTCCAAAAGACGTTGCATTAAAAAGCGAGTTGACGTTCACGATGCTTCCTAACTCGGAGCACGTCAAAAGCGTAATTTTTGATGAAAACGGTCTCATTGAAGGGGTAAAGGCCGGAAGCATTATCGTGGATATGAGTTCCATTTCACCGGTCGTTTCACGGGACATTGCTCAACGCCTTGCCGCTTATCAGGTGGAGATGCTTGATGCGCCGGTCAGTGGCGGGGAACCAAAAGCGATTGACGGTACCGTATCGATCATGGTCGGGGGAAAAGAAGAGGTCTTTGCTGAAGTCGAGCCTGTTTTGCAATGTATGGGTAAGGACATTACATTAGTGGGTGACCACGGTTCGGGAACGACAGCGAAGCTTGCAAATCAAATTATTGTCAATGTTAATATCGCTGCGATGGCGGAGGCGCTGGCACTGGCGACGAAAGCTGGGATCGATATTGAAAAGATGTATCAGGCGATCCGTGGCGGCTTAGCCGGAAGTGCAGTGCTTGATGCGAAAGTGCCGATGATTCTTGAACGGGACTTTAAAGCAGGAGGAAGAATTGATATCAATGCCAAGGATTTACGCAATGTGCTGGCAACAGCGGAGGAGCTTGAGATGCCCCTGCCTTTGTCGGGAAAAGTAGCGGAAATGTTCGAGGAATTAATCGAGGATGGAAAGGCGACATTGGATCATTGCGGGTTAGTTCAATATTATGAAAAACATCATCAGATTGAGGTAGGTAAAGGTGGCGTCGCTCATGGCTAACGTGGAGCTGGATCAACTGTTGGCTGCTTATCCGCCTGTTGACAAAGCAGCTGTAGAGGCACGTTGGAAAGAGGTTCAGCCATCTTTCACTCATAAAATCATCGTCCTTGATGATGATCCGACAGGTGTGCAAACCGTTCACGATGTCTCAGTATACACAGATTGGACGGAAGAGACGATTGAGAAAGGGTTTTTAGAAGAGGGGCAAATCTTTTTTATTCTAACAAATTCCCGGGCCTTTACCCGAAAAGAAACAGAAGCGGAACATCGGGCGATCGCGGAACGTGTTGAGCGGATTTCACAAAAGTATAAGCGTCCTTACATGATCATTAGCCGCGGTGACTCGACTTTGCGGGGGCATTACCCGCTTGAAACAGAGGTGATGCGCGCGACAATTGAAGAGCATAGCAACACAAAGGTTGATGGGGAAATTCTTTTGCCGTTTTTTAAAGAAGGCGGACGCTTAACGGTTGAAAACATTCATTATGTTCAAGATGGAAACGTGCTCATTCCGGCGGGGGAAACAGAATTTGCCAAGGATCGCACATTTGGCTATCGGGCAAGTGACTTGGCTGAGTGGATTGAAGAAAAAACATCGGGCGCCTTTACGGCAAAAGAGGTAACTTCCATTTCACTTGAGCAGTTGCGCGCCCTTGAGATCGAGGCGATTACGGAAAAGCTGATGGAAGTCTCTGATTATGGCAAGGTCGTTGTTAACGCGCTGGAGGAAGATGATGTGCGCGTCTTTTCGATCGCCTTAATGAACGCATTAAATAAAGGGAAGCGTTTTTTGTTTCGCACGGCGGCGACGTTTACGAAAGTAATCGGAAATATTTCAAGCCGCCCACTTCTTGAACGGGAGGAGCTGATCGATCCAGCTTCAACGAATGGCGGTTTAATTATTGTCGGCTCTCATGTGCAGAAGACGACCGATCAGCTTGAGGCGTTGAAGGAACTGACGATGCTGCATTTCATTGAATTTGATTGTCATCTCGTGCGTGATAAAACGGCTTTTTCAGCTGAAGTTGAACGGGTGAAGCAGGAGGCGGAAGCGCAGGTCACAGACGGGAAGACGACGGTCATCTATACGAAAAGAGAACGGCTTGATCTCGGGAAAGGGATGGAGGAAGAAGAATTGAAGCTTTCTGTCCAAATTTCCGATGCTGTCACGAGTATTGTTGCTGGCTTTGCGGTCCGTCCTGCGTATTTAATTGCTAAAGGAGGCATCACATCAAGCGATGTCGGAACAAAAGGACTGCGGGTCAAAAAAGCAGTTGTTGCCGGCCAGGTGGCGCCGGGAATCCCTGTCTGGAAAACGGGGGCCGAAAGCACGTTTCCGTTTATTCCTTATGTTATTTTCCCGGGAAATGTTGGTAACGTAACGACGTTAAAAGAAGTTGTTTCATTGCTGGAAGGAATTTGAAGCGCGGCAGTCGATCTTTTGCAGGTTTCGCATTTTCGTTCACCGGGAACAGGGCAATAAGGAGGGATTGCCTTGAAGAACTCGGAAAAGGAAAAAGTATTAAAAGAACGTAATGATAAAGAGAAAGCGTTTAAGAAAGATAAGGAAAAACAAAAGGAGCGCGACCAGACGATCATGCCAGTCGATGATCTTCCGCTTGAAGATATTAAACAAGAGGCGGAAGAGGAGCGTCAAAAGGAAAAGACAAAAGATCGTTCGTCAAGCGACCCAGACTGACAAATGTAACAAGAAAGTTTGTTAGATAACCTTCCGAAATCCCCTGCGGCTTGTCAGATCCGTGCTACACTGTCAGTACAGGAAAAGCTGGGAGGGATGAAAAATGACGAAAAAGCCATTAAAAAATCCAGGTGTGTTCTCGCTACTGTTTCTGACATGGGTTGTTTTGTTCGATTGATAAGCCAATAAAACGTGATAAATGAAGAGGCTGCGTAACACGGAACTATCCGTGTCACGCAGCCTCATTGCTTGTGTTGCAACATGTTTACTGCTCTGTTACTTCTTCCGGAGCAACTGTCCGTTTCATAAACAGCGTAAGAATAAAAGCGAGTATCGCAAAAATCAAGCCGATTGAAAATGTGCTTTGAACCCCGGCTGTTAAGGCTGCGGCTTCGATATTTGCCGTTGTGTCTCCAACCGAAGATAAATAGCGTGCCTGTCCTGAGGCCAGAATGCTGATAAACAACGCAATTCCGATTGCTCCCCCAACCTGGACAAGTGTATTAATAATCGCCGAGCCGTGCGGGTAATATTTCCGCGGCAGCTGATTCAGCCCATTTGTTTGGGCCGGCATCATAATCATCGCGACAGCAATCATCAATAATGAATGCAGCACAATGAATTGAAAGACGGAAGTGGACGTCGTCACATTCGTGAACAGCCACATGACGATTACGAGTAAAGCCCCGCCCGGGATGAGCAGCACCTTTGGCCCGAATTTATCAAAGATTCTTCCGCAAAGTGGCGAAATGAAGCCGTTCAAAATGCCACCAGGCAACAATGCGAGTCCGGCGACGAAAGCACTTAAGGCGAGCCCGCCCTGCAAGAACAAAGGCAGGATAATCATCGTAGAAAACATCGTCATCATGACGATGATGACTAAAACGGTCGCAAGCGAAAACATCGGTGATAAGAAAGCGCGCATATCGAGAAGCGGATCTTCGAGACGCAGCTGACGGATAACAAACAAGATTAGCGCGATCGCTCCTGCGATAATCGTCAAGTATACTTCAGGACTGGCCCAGCCATGTGATCCTTCTCCGGCGCTGCTAAAGCCGAAAACAATTCCGCCAAAACCGACAGTGGAAAGGATAATCGACGTAATATCGACTTTCGGCTTCGTAATGTCCGTTATGTTCTTTAAATAAAGAGCGGCAAAGGCGATCGAAAAGAGCGCAAAAGGAATAACAATAAAGAACAGCCAGCGCCAGTTCAATGATTCGACAATCACTCCGGAAAGAGTAGGGCCGATTGCCGGCGCAAACATAATGACAAGTCCAATCATCCCCATCGCCCCTCCACGTTTATCAGGCGGGAAAAGGACGAGCACCGTATTCATCATGACCGGGATTAAAAGTCCGGTTCCGCTCGCTTGAATAAGCCGGCCGATCAGGAGAAAAGAAAATGTAGGCGCAATTCCGCAAATAACCGTGCCAATCGTAAATAAGGTCATTGCCCCTAAAAAGAGCTGTCTCGTTGTGAACCACTGTAGCAGGAGGGCTGTTACCGGGATTAAAATTCCGACGACGAGCAAAAACCCGGTAGAAAGCCACTGAACGGTAGCGGTAGAGACTTGTAAATCATTCATCAAATCCGTAAAAGCGACATTTAGTAAAGTCTCATTCAAAATGGCAAAAAATGCGCCAATGATTAAAGAGATCATAATGGATGCTTTTTTTATTTCTGTCTGTGTTGAATTGGCGGCACCAGCCATTGTTCCATTCACAAGCGTATCCTCCTTTTTCTTTCTAACTCCAACAATAATTTAATATAGCAAACGAAGCTTCAGAAGTCACTAATTTTGCTCGATGTTAATAAATCCTAACAAAATGTTAATTATTATTTACATTATGTCAAGGATAGTTTACAATGAGTGAGCGAGGAGGGAAAAAGGGATGTTGCAAAATCGAGTGAGGGAATTGCGAGCGAAACATCACTTTACCCAATCTGATTTAGCTGAACGCATTGGAGCAACAAGACAGACGATTGGGATGATTGAAAAAGGAGACTACGCGCCATCGGTGACGTTGGCGTTGAAAATAGCCCACGTTTTTTCCGTTTCCTTGGAGGACGTATTTTGGCTTGAAAGTGAGGCGAAGCAAGATGATTGAAAGGACAATTCGATCGCCGTTTTTTATGGTCGCATATACGGGTCTGATGCTGCTTTTTGTATATGCCAGCTTTGAGCAAAAGAGCTGGGTGTATCCATTAGGAATCGTAGTGCTTATTGTGACAGTTGGGCTGTTTCTCTTTCTGATCGTTCACAACCTCCGTCACCCGGAACGGCGCATAAAGCTGATTTCCTTTATTCCTTATGAGTTTAACGAGGAAGATGAAGGGCAGCAATGGGTGACAAATCGGGCATGTAGGAAAGTGTACATCTTTTTTTATTTTGCGATCCCGTATTCAGCTTTACTAATGGTTCTTTTTCCGTTTTTTCCGGAAGTACCGCTGCTTATTCTTTTTTTGCTCGCAAGCACACAATATACAATTTACTGGTATGAAACAAGACGATATTTAAAATAAAAGGAGAGAATGAAAATGGGATATATCATTGCCTATGCAATTGTTTTTTTACTGGCGGCTACACCTTTTTTTGAAGTGGTTGCCGTTATACCGCTCGGAGCTTTAGCCGGTTTGCAAACATGGCTCGTTGTCATTATCGGGTTGCTTGGAAATGTCGTAACGGTCCTGCTTGTCATTGTTCTGATGGATCAGATCAAGGCATGGCTCCAGCGGAGAAGAGAAAAGAAGGGAAAAGCTCCGAACAAACGGGGAGCGCGCGCAGAAAAGATCTGGAAGAAGTACGGTCTGCCTGGGTTGGCATTTTTAGGTCCGATTCTTGTCGGAAGCCACTTAGCTGCCTTTTTAAGCATGTCATTTGGCGGGGAGCGGAAAGCCGTTGCAAGCTGGATGATGATCAGTCTCGTCTGCTGGGCGACGGTTACTGGGATTTTGACGTTTTACGGAGTGGACTTCATCGTTGACCGTTCAGAGTCAGATGGCTTTTTGATTGATCTGCTTCAACGGTATTCATAAAATCAACTGTCATGAGATCCACCTAACTGGTTCATACTACAAATAAAGATAGCAGTACATCCAAAAAGGAGGATCAACATGGCAAAAAAACCGAAAGCACAACAGCAAAAGGGACCATATGATGAAGTGGAATTTTCTGAAGAGCTGGCAGACGGTGCAGATCGGGATGCGATGGCCCGGATGCAGGCCGCTGACGACCGTGCCAAACAAAAAAAGAAGAAACGCTGATCATAAGGTTACGTCCGGGTAAAAGGTGAAACAACCAATCTTTTGTCCGGGCTTTTTTTGTATATTTTCCTAAAGGCAGTACAAGTTAAGAATACAGGTACATAAAGGAGGGAAGAAAAATGCGATGGTCACATAAGCTGTTTTTGCTGCTTGTTTCGGCCCTTGTTTGCGGCTTGGTGCTTTCCACCAATGTATTCGCGGCAGACGGTGAAAATAAGGTGGAACTAACGAAGCAGCAGCAGGAGGAAATTGCGGAAATCCAGCAGGAGATTCTCGAAAAGAAAAAAGAAGTGATTGAAAAGTATGTGGAATTTGGCGTGTTCTCTGAAGAGAAAGGAAACCACATCATCGAGAAGATGGAAGAGCATTACAGCAAGCTTGAAAAGAACGGTTTTATTCCACGCTGGGAAAAGCGAAAACATCATCATAATAAGGAATAAAAGAATCGTTATTCTTTAGCTGGCTTTTTCTAACTGGAAGTGTTATACTTGTGTTAACTTATTTTTGATCGTTTTTAGAATAAAGATGGATCCGCTAGATGTTTCCTCTTCATTATTACGAATTATCAAGAATAATCATTAAAATGTGTGGTTCACCACACGACAGGAGGAAACAACATGCAACAAGGTACAGTAAAATGGTTTAACTCAGAAAAAGGTTTTGGTTTTATCGAGCGTGAAGAAGGCGACGATCTATTCGTTCACTTTTCTGCTATCACTGGTGAAGGCTTCAAAACACTTGACGAAGGTCAAGCTGTAACATTTGATGTCGTTCAAGGCGACCGTGGCGACCAAGCTTCTAACGTTAAGAAAAGCTACTAAGAGCTACACAGACATAAAGAAAAGGCTTTGAGGATTTGTTCCTCAGAGCCTTTTTTGACGTTCTTTTAAAAAAGCTTGTCACAAGTCGGACTGTAGGTGGACCGGTTTTTTGGATGAAAAAAGGGTTGTGCTTTTCTTGTTTTATTGTTAACTTAATTATTAATTAGGTTAACAAAAAGGGGCTGGTAACTTATGAGAGGAAACGATTGGGGAAAGCTGGCGGAAAAGGCGATCAGGCAGGAGGAGATTTCAATCGGGGAGGGACTTGCTGTTCTAGCCGCTGCTGACAGCGAAGTGTTACCGCTTTTGCATGCTGCTTTTGCGGTACGGCAAACGTTTTTTGGCAAGAAGGTTAAGCTGAATATGATTATTAATGCGAAAAGTGGCCTATGTCCGGAAGATTGTGGCTACTGCGCTCAATCTATTGTGTCCAATGCGCCGGTGGAAAAGTATACTTTGCTTGAAAAGGAAACGTTACTGGCTGGGGCGAGGGAAGCATTGAAGCGAAAAGCCGGAACCTATTGCATTGTCGCGAGTGGCCGGGGCCCGACTGACCACGAGGTTGAGCAGGTCGTCGATGCCGTCGCAGAGATCCGGGCGACGATGCCATTAAAAATTTGTGCCTGTCTCGGTGCGTTATCTGCGGAAAAGGCAGCGAAGCTAAAGGAAGCTGGCGTTGAGCGGTACAACCATAATATTAATACGCATGAAGAGCTTCACCCGGCTATTACGACGACGCATACATACCAGAATCGAATCGAAACATTGCAGCATGTGAAGCAGAGCGGCATGTCCCCCTGTTCAGGGGTGATTATCGGGATGGGCGAGTCGGATCAGCAAATTGTTGAAATGGCTTATGCGTTAAAAGAGCTTGATGCTGATTCGGTGCCGGTCAATTTCCTACATGCGATTGCCGGAACTCCACTTGAAGGAAGGCCGGCAACAAAGCCGCTGCGTGCATTAAAAATATTAGCATTGCTGCGCTTTATTCTGCCGACGAAGGAAATTAGAGTGTCCGGAGGGCGTGAAGTGAATCTTCGCACGTTGCAGCCGCTTGCCTTGTACGCGGCGAATTCCATTTTTGTCGGTGATTATTTGACGACGCCGGGCCAGCAGATGGAACTGGACTACCAAATGATTGAAGATCTTGGGTTTGAGATTGAAGAATGCGCATTGTGAAAATCCTGCGGGTCTGCTATTCAGCCGCTGCCACCTATGTTAAAATATTTGTCGATATAACAAAGGTGGGATCGACATGGAAAGATGGGACGCGTTTGTCCGTTCAGTGCAGAGAATGGAATGGAATGATTATGCGATTGCCTTCGCAATCTTCCTTATATTTCTCTTGTTTCGTAAGCTGTTTACACGCTATATTTTTAAAATGGTTGTCAAAATGTCACGCAAGACTCCGACGGAGGTCTTTACGAATGTTCTCTTAGCTTTTGAAGCGCCGCTCCGGCTGTTCTGGGTCGTGCTCGGTACATATTTGGCGCTTGTGTACTTACCGTTTAACTGGACGACGGTTGAGTTTGTCAAGCATCTGTACCGATCGATTATTATTATTTTAATCGGCTGGGGGCTTTATAATTATACATCGACGCAGTCGATGGTCTTTGTCCGGATGGCGCGTAAGGTCGATATTGATGAGGACAGCATGCTTGTCCCTTTTTTGTCGAAAATTTTACGCTTTACTGTCGTCGCGCTTGTGATCGTCGTCGTCGCCGGTGAGTGGGGGTACAGCATCAGTGGCTTCGTTGCCGGACTGGGGCTCGGCGGCCTCGCCTTTGCCCTTGCGGCACAGGATACGATCGGAAACTTTTTTGGCGGCGTCATTATTATTACGGAAAAGCCATTTTCAAAGGGGGATTGGATCAAGACGCCCTCTGTGGAAGGAACAGTAGAAGATATTACGTTTAGAAGTACGCAAATCCGTACGTTTGAGGATTCGGTCATTACCGTTCCGAATTCAACACTCGCCAATGAACCCATTACCAATTGGTCGCAAATGAACAAGCGGAGGATTACGTTCTCGCTTGGTGTGACGTATTCAACACCACGGGAAAAGCTGGAGCGCTGTGTGAGAAGAATTGATGCATTGCTGCGATCGCATGAAGAAGTTGATCCAGATGTCATTATGGTTCACTTTAGTGAATTCAACGATTCAAGTCTTGAAATCTTTTTGTATTTCTTTACAAAAACAACCGTATGGGCTGAATGGTATCGGATTAAAGAGAATATTAATCTTGAGATCCTGAAGATACTGGAGGAAGAAAACGTTCATGTAGCTTTTCCGAGCCGTACTGTTTATTTTGAAAAAGAAGAGCGGCCGTTCGATTTGGAGGACGAGCCTGCCGGCAAGGAGTAGGGCCGTCTGCCGGAAAGAGCGCGGCTATGCTTCTTTTGCAAGAGAAATCGGTATCTTTAAAGATGTGTCAAACGGTGTTTTCTACCTTTTGGCACGTCTCTTTTTTACTAAACTCTGCCAGCTTTGCAGTCATCCCTAGTATACAGAAGAGGCTTCCACTATAATAAAAGGAAAAGAATGTTAAGGGAGTAACGAATGAAATATACATTAATTGATCATGTTCAGCATGGGGAACGGTTGGCGAAGCATATTTTTGCAAGTGATGGACGGGTGCTTTTACAGGAAGATGTGCAATTAACTGTCGGGATACTTTCACGATTGCGACGCATGGGAGTGAAAGCGATTTATATTAAAGATGAGCGCGTAAAAGATGTCAAACTTGAAGAAGTTGTGTCGGAAAGAGTGAAAAGAGAAACCATTTCCACGCTCCAGGACTCCTTTCAGCTTGTGCAAACGGGAAAAAATATTGATTTTCAAGCTGTTCGGAAGGTAATTTCAACCATCATTGATGAAGTATTGCAAAACCAGCAGACATTGTTCGCTCTTATGGATATTCGCACGGAGGATAATGAGCTTTACGTTCATTCTGTCAATGTCTGCATACTTTCGACGATTGTCGGAATTAAAATGGGTTTGGACCGAACCAAACTTCAGGAATTAGCGATAGGAGCATTGCTTCATGATATTGGAAAAGTGGTCGATGATGCACCTGGCCAACTTGAGCCAATGAAGAATGATCATACGTGGAAAGGGTTTAATCTGCTGCGGAAAAATAAAGAAATTAGTACGCTTTCTTCTCATATCGCTCTTACTCATCATGAAAATATGGATGGAACCGGCTATCCGCGAAAGCTAAAAGATGAAGAAATTCATGTCCTGTCTAAAATTGTCGCGGTGACAAATACATATGACCGCCTGCTGTCGCCGAAAGATGGAGGTAAGGGGATGTTCCCGTATGAAGCGTGTGAGTATTTGCTTGGGCTAACGAATATTCAGTTTTCCCATGAGGTGATGTGGCGTTTTTTACGGGCGGTGGCTTTTTATCCGACAGGAAGCCAGGTGAAATTATCGACAAAGGAAACAGGAATCGTTGTCGATCAAAATCCAGGACTGCCACAGCGTCCGATTATTCGCGTTTTTCACATGGTCGGTTCGGCTTCTGAAGACTTTGATGTGAAGCATATTGACCTAGCCAAGGAAACGACGGTCTTTATTGAAGAAGTTTTATCGTAGAGAAAGGAGCTTAAGACAAAAGGGCGGTTTGTCCCTTTTGCCTTAAGCATGAAGTCTTGACACAGCCTTTCAGTTTTCTGAATTTTTCAAAATCAATTAAAATAAATGTATACGATGGAGCCAATAATAATCACCAGCAGGAAAATAACCATACAGCCGGGTTTGCCGACGAAGGTCCGGTCAAATGAGTCGTCCCGTCCCACATTCCGATTTCGACTGTCACTTCTCAAAACGTTTGTCCCCCTCCCGCTATCAGTTGAATTTTAACATAACAGGAAGTGTTGAGTGGAAAAAGGGCTGCGCACTAAAGGGAATAAAAAAGATTAATCGCAAAAAAATAAGGGTATGGTCTCATATAATCTTGAACAGGCTACATATAATGAAAAAGCTTGGCTAAAAAAGGAAGGTGAGAAAGATGAAAGCTAAATATCTGTTGATCATCGGGCTTATTTTCATTATGACCGGTTGTGGAAAAGTAGTAGGTGAATCCGAGGTAAAAGCTGAAACTGACGAGGCTGCCTTTCTTACATTTGAATGGATCGAAGCAGGCTATAATGGTTTGTTGGAACCGTTGTCGATTGAGCTTGGTCAATCAGCCGACCAGATCGTTGCGGCTTATGGACAACCGCGGGAAAAAGGGTCCTATGAAGGCGGGGAGTTTTGGCAATATGATCCTCATACTTTTTTTATAAATCCAATGAGCGGACAAAGCGTGGCCGTCGCAATGGACATTGAAACCTATCAACTGACGGAAGAAGACTTAAAACGTGAGCTTGGGACGTTTGATCGAAGCGAACAAAATATGATGGAAGATTACTGGATGTACGTCTATGAGCTTGATGATTATGAGCTGATCTTTGAAGCGAAGACAGAGGGAGGACCCTTGCAGTTTGTCTGGCTGCGGGAATTGCAGTAGCGGATGAAGCTGACGTTTGAAAAATGGCCGCCTGCCGGGAGCTTGTTCTCCTGCCAGGCGGCTCTTTTTACGTTAAATCGTCCAGCCGGCCTGTTCCCAGGCCATATCCCAAAATAAGTATTCAAACTTGCTCGTATGAATAAAGATGGTTTCAAGCTGCTTCTTTTCTGCTTCTGATTTCCCCTCGGCCAGCTCGTTAAGAAGGTCAATCAGCCATGTTGCCAATTCCTTGAAATCTTCCGAAGCATACATCCTGACCCATTCTCCGTAAAGGGGGTGGTCGCTTGCCCCGGGGATTTGCGCCAGTCGTTCGCCGATTTCACCGTAGCTCCAGGCACAAGGAAGGAGGGCGGCAATTAACTCGGCTAAAGAACCACGCTGGGAAAGGTTTAGCATATAACTGCTATAGGCCAGCGTCGTCGGAGCAGGTTCAGTCGCTTCCAGCTCCTCGCGAGAAATTCCGAGCCTTTCCGCGTATTGACGATGAAGCTCCATTTCCATATTCAACGTGGCATCAAGCAGCTTCGCGAAGGTCGACATCGTCGACAAATCAGGCGCCTTTAAGCTGCCTAAGGCAAACAGTCGCGCGTATTCAATCAAATACACATAATCCTGGCGCATAAAAAAGGAAAAACGTTCAGGTTCCAGTGTGCCATCGCCAATTCCCTGGACAAAAGGGTGCTGATAGCCTTTCTCCCAGATTGGTTTTGCTGTTTCGTACAAGTAGTCAGTAAATGTCATGAGATTCTCTCCTTTTCTTTCATTCTCGTAGCAAATAAAAAAATCACTCCCCTTGCGGAAGTGACTTTCTGGCTTTACTCAGATGACTGATATACCCGGTCTGCATAAGCCCACTTCCCTCCGCTAGCATCATCTAGATCAGGTAAAAAGGGTTAAGGCAACGCCTTTCTCAGCATGTAGCACCCCCAGTGGTTCTATGTATGATGTTTGTTTTAGCGTATCATAGAGCGGGAGATTTCACAATCATTTAAGTCGTGCCTGCAGTGCTGATAAACGCTGAAAGGTAGAGTGAAGTTCATTAATGGCTTGCTGATAAATCGAGAACAGTTCCGCATAGCGCCGGTGCGCCTGCTCGTTCGGCTCAATCGTTCCTTTCATTGGAATCGATTGTTTAATATCGTCCAGCCGTGACTCTTCTCCGGTCGCCAGTAAAGCGAGCCACGCTGCACCCCATGCCGAGCTTTGATGACTAAGCGGAAGCTCGACCGGCTGTCCGAAAACATCAGCGAGAATTTGCAGCCATAGCGCAGAACGGGCAAATCCACCGCTTGCCAGAAGCGTCTTAGGCGGTCCTGCTAGCCTGTTCAGGGCAGTGCCGATATGATAGATGCTGTAAATCGTGCCTTCCAGACCGGCGCGAATCATATCAGCCTTTGTGTGACTCGGCGTCAAACCGATAAAGCTGGCGCGCGCCCGTGAATTCCAGATCGGCGCCCGCTCTCCGTTCAAATAAGGAAGAAAGAGGAGACCGTTGGCTCCCGGACTGGAGGTTTCGGCTAACCCGGTGAGTAATTCATAGGCAGAAAGCTGTTTCTGCTGGGCGATCCGCTGCTGCTCCTCACCTAACACCTCTTTCATCCAGTGGAACACATTGCCGCCGTTATTCGTTGGCCCGCCCATCACCCAAAGCTGTTCTGCTACGCTGTAGCAAAAGATTTCCTGCTGCTCATCCGTGCGCGGGGAGGTGCTCATTTGTCTGATCGCCCCGCTTGTGCCGATTGTCACAGCTACATCTCCGTGCTCAATCGCACCTGTTCCGATATTGGCGAGCGGGCCATCGCTTGAACCGATGACAAATGGGAGTTCCTTTTTGATCCCGATTTGATCGGCAAGCGACGGAGGGAGCCCTTGACAAATATAGGTCGGAGGGACGGGGACGGAAAGCTGGTCTTGGGTTACACCTGCGGCGGCGAGTGCTTCTTCTTCCCACTTTTTCGTACGAATATTAAACAGGCCAGAGGCCGAGGCGACACCGTAGTCGACGACATCTTCACGGAACCAGCGTGCTAAAAGGAACTCTTTCATCGACTTAAATTTAGCAGCCTGCCGATAAGGCGCGTAGTCATTTTCCTTCATCCATCGGAGCTTGGCGAGCGGCGTCATCGGATGCTGGGGTGTCCCGGTTTTTAAATAGATCGATGAACCTGACAGCGAGCGCAGCTCTTCGGCTTGTTTGACACTGCGCTGGTCGGCCCAAGTGATCAGCGGCGATAATGGCTTATTCTCTTCATCCACACAGACTAGAGAATGCATCGCCGATGACAAGCCGACCGCGGCAATATCCTCGGCGGGAACAGCCGCCTTTTCGATCAGCACCTTCAGCGCCTGAATTGTCGCCAGCTCAATTTGAAGAGGGTTCTGCTCTGACCAGCCGATCTTAGGCTGAGAGGTCGGATAAAGCTCTTCCTGCTCCGCGACGACATAGCCGGAGCGCTTGAATAGGACTGCCTTTACCGAAGTTGTCCCGATATCAAGGCCGATTACATATAGTTTCATCGTGACTCTTCCTTCTTTCTTACATTTTTTTCATGGAAACGGCTTTCCTCATGCGCTGAAGAGATGTTTTCATCTTTTCTTTGCGGGCCATGCTGACATTGACATAAAGGGCATCAATGATGCACAATTGAGCCAGTCTTGAGGCCAATGCTTCAGAGCGGAATTCGGTTTCCTGTGAGACGGTAAACAGCGCATAATCGACGCCTTTGCTTAAAGGAGACTTGGCGAGGTTTGTAATGCCGATCGTCGTCACATCATTTTCTTTGGCGACCTCAAGCGCTTCAAGCAAATCGCGATTTGTACCTGAATGCGAAATAAACACAGCTACATCATCTTCAGTTAGCTGCGAGGCAGACATCGCCTGAAAATGAGAATCGCGATAGGCGGCCGATGGCAAGCCGGTCCGAATGAACTTGTGATGGGCATCAAGCGCGATGATTCCGGAGCCGCCATTGCCGTAGAAATCAATTTTTTTTGCACTGGCCAGCGCCTGCACAGCCTGTTGAAAAACCGTCGATTCCAGCACGAGTAATGTATCTTCGAGCGTGCGAATATTGGAACGAAATACTTTTTCAGTGATCGCTTTTTCGTCGTCATCCTCCTGAATGGTTTCATGAATATCCTGGACAGGGGTAACAATTTCCGAAGCGAGCGCAATTTTCATCGCCTGAAAACCGGAAAAGCCAATTCGTTTGCAAAAGCGAAAAACGGTTGCATCGGCAATGTCGAGATCATCGGCGACCTGATTAATCGTTGAATGGATGATTCTCTTCGGATCATGTAGAATATAATTAGCTACCTTCCTTTCCTTTTCACTTAAAGAAGAATAGGCTGCACGAATTTTTGTTAAACAAGGGAGCGATTGTTTCACAAAGGATGTCCTCCAATCTGGTTAATAAATGAGCACGCGATAAAAGTAAGCTTAAGATGTGATGATAAGAAAGCGCATTCATTCCTTAGTTCTAGTATATCATACAGAATATTTTTTCTATTAAAATATTGAAAAAGAAAAAAATTATCTTATAATAAAAAAAGAGATAAAAATAATTTTTCGTCCTAATGTTATAATAAAGAAATATTTTTCATTGTCAATTTAAAACGACTAAAGGAGCTGAAGAGAATGAATATTGGATTGATCGGGCTGGGGAAAATGGGCTTTAATCTCGCATTGAATTTGCTGGATCACCATTACAAAGTGGTCGCCAGTGATGTCAATAAAGAGCAAGTGGATAAAATTGAAGAGCACGGGGCAAGCGGGGCGTATACGTTTCAAGAGCTTATCGCAAAACTGGAAAAACCGCGTGTCGTCTGGCTGATGGTTCCTGCTGGCGATATTACGGAAGACGTGATTACCGGTGTCGCGCCATTTCTTGAGCAAGGAGATATCATCATTGATGGCGGTAATTCCAATTACAAAGATACACTTCGGCGGGCGGCAGCGCTGAATGAAAAGGGGATTGAGTTCGTCGATGTCGGAACGAGCGGCGGAGTAGATGGAGCGCGCCATGGAGCGTGTATTATGGCAGGGGGAAGCAAGAAAGCGCTTCAATTGTTAGAGCCGGTGTTTAAAGCGCTGACGATTGAGAATGGTTACCTCGGCTGTGGTGAGGTCGGAAGCGGGCATTTCTTGAAAATGATTCATAATGGCATTGAATACGGCATGATGCAGGCGATTGCCGAAGGCTTCGACATTCTTGAAAAAAGTCCGTTTGATTATGATTATGAGGAAGTGGCGCGTGTTTGGAATCATGGCTCAGTCATTCGCTCCTGGTTAATGGAGCTTACGCAGAATGCCTTTTCCAAGGATCCGAAGCTTGAACAGATCCGCGGGGTGATGAATTCTTCTGGAGAAGGGAAATGGACGGTTGAGACCGCGCTTGATTTACAAACAGCGGCACCAATTATCGCACTTTCGCTGATGATGCGCTATCGTTCCCAGGAAGAGGATACGTTCACAGGAAAAGTCGTTGCCGCTCTCCGCAATGAATTTGGCGGGCATGAAGTTGTCAAAGCAGAATCATAATCAGAGCAGGGAAGGTAAGACTAAACGAATGACAGGGAGGGAGCGATTATCGTGAAATCAGTGACGAAGGATATTCAAATTAATATTTCAGAGGAACAGACGATTGTAGAGCTCAGTAAAGATTTGCAGCCGTTTTCTTCAGAGGTGTATATTAAGAAAATTGTCGGAGGCAAGGTGATCGAAGTCAATATTAAAAGCTTTCTCGGCCTGATTACGCTGCAAATTCATAACGGTGATACAGTCAATGTTCGGGCAGTTGGCGAGGATTGTGAAGAGGCATTGGCGGCAGTGGTCAACTATTTGACGTAAATTTAGATCTTGGGGAGTGGGGGAAGGGGCGTTCATCCTTTTTACCACTCTTTCTTTTATTGTGAAGAGGCACTGGCGGCATCCTCTTCCTGATGCGGTTGACAGCATTCTGCCTTTTTGGAAGAAACGGCCTGCTTCAAGAGAGACGTCACGCTTCTTTCTGACAAAAGTCGCTGTTTTGATTGCAATTTTATCATGATATCTTTATCATAATGAAGAGATTGTTTTAATTGTTGAGGAGGAATAAAACGATGAAGATGATGGATGCAAATGAGATTATTAAATTTATTTCAGAAAGCGAAAAGAAAACCCCGGTAAAAGTACATATTAAAGGCGATGTAGCCGGCATTGATTTCGGTGCGAATACAAAAACGTTTATTACAGGGAATGTCGGTGTTCTCTTTGGCGAATGGAGCGATATTGAGCCGGCATTGAAGGCGAACGAGTCGCGGATTGAAGATGTAGTCGTGGAAAACGACCGCCGCAACTCCGCGATTCCATTGCTTGATATGAAAAACATTCAAGCGCGTATCGAGCCGGGCGCGATCATCCGTGATCAAGTGGAAATCGGAAATAATGCCGTTATTATGATGGGGGCAAGCATTAATATTGGCGCGGTTATCGGCGAAGGTACGATGATCGATATGAACGTAGTCCTCGGCGGACGAGCTACAGTCGGAAAGAACTGTCATATTGGAGCAGGTTCCGTGCTGGCCGGCGTCATTGAGCCGCCTTCTGCGCAGCCGGTTATTGTTGAGGATGATGTCGTCATTGGCGCGAACTGTGTCGTGCTTGAAGGTGTGACTGTCGGAAAGGGCGCCGTTGTCGCAGCTGGAGCTGTTGTGATTGAAGACGTGCCGCCAAACACGGTTGTCGCTGGTACACCTGCCCGTGTCATTAAAGAAATAGATGAAAAGACGAAAGGGAAGACCGAAATCAGACAAGAGCTTCGTCGTTTAAATGACTAAAGAAAAATAGCATCTCATAAATACGGGGCTGTGTTAAAAGGGAAATCCTCTCTTTTGACACGGCCCCGAAGCAACAAGTGGAGCCTGTGCAACGGTTGACCTGCGTGCTGCGGCTTCAGCTTTTCTTAAAGGGTTGACCAAAAGCCGGGCTTTTCGGACAACCCTATTTCCTTACAGAGCGTGAAAGGGGAAAACGACCGTGTCAAATTGGATTGAACGTGACAAGCAGGCTGTAATGTCGACATATGGCCGGCTGCCTATTGTGATAGCAAAAGGCGAGGGGAATTATTTAATCGATGAAGATGGAAAAAAATATTTGGATCTTTTCACCGGGTTGGCGGTAAACATTCTCGGACATTCTCATCCTGCGGTACTGAAGGCGTTACATGAACAGGGAGATCAATTTCTTCATATTTCAAATGTGTTCTACAATAAGCCGGCGATAACGCTTGCCGAAAAGCTGACAAAGCTCTCGATCGCCGGAAAGGTCTTCTTTACGAACTCTGGAGCCGAGTCTACCGAAGCGGCGGTTAAGCTGATTCATAAATGGACGAAGCGGCAGGGCGAGGAACGCCGGGGGATCGTCGTCATGAAGAAAAGCTTTCATGGCCGGACGCTCGGGGCGCTGAAGCTAACGAGACAGCCCGGTGTTTATCAGGACTTTCCGGTGACGGATGTCCCTGTTTATGAAGTTGAGCCAGGAGATTCAGCAGCGCTCGAAACGATTTTCCAGCAGCATCAGCCAGCGGCCATCATTGCCGAACCCTTGCTTGGTTCCGGGGGGATTGTGCCGCTAAGCAGCTCCTATTTACAAGCAATGGAAGCACTTTGTAGGCAATACGGGGTCCTTTTATGCATGGATGAAATCCAGACAGGCGTAGGCCGGACCGGCACTTTTTTTGCTTATCAGGATGCTGGAATTGAGCCGGATGTGATTTTGTTTGCAAAAGGGATTGGCGGCGGTCTGCCGCTTGGCGGAATTATTGCCGCCGAAAAGCTCGCTGATTTATTTCAGCCTGGCGATCATGGGACAACATTTGCACCATCGCCATTAAGCGCGGCTTTAGGCAATGCCGTGATAGATGTGCTGATCGGGCAGCAGCAGCTGGAGCGGGGCAAAGAGGCGGCGGACCTATTGCTGACGAGCATTTACGAGCTGCAAAAGCGCTACCCTCATTTTATCAATGAGGTAAGAGGAAAAGGGATGATGCTCGGAATTGTGCTGGATCTGGAACCGGCACACGTAAAGGCGATTCAACGAGGATTGCTTGAGCAAGGTGTGATGGTCGATGTGACGCAGCAAACGATTATCCGCCTTTTGCCGCCGCTCACCTTGTCGGAAGAAGACATCGAAGTCTTTATCACGAAGCTGGAGCAACAGCTGGCTGATGTTGGAGGCCGGTCATGATTGCCGCAAACGAATTAGTGAAAATTCGCCGCGAGCTTCATCAAATTCCGGAGCTCGGGTATCAGGAAATCAAGACACAGCGCTATTTGCTTGAGCGAATCAAGGACATGCGCCAGGATTTTTTGACGGTGGAAACATGGAGAACAGGAATTTTCGTCCATGTCAAAGGATCTGTTGGGACAAAAACAGTCGCATACCGGGCTGACATTGACGGATTGCCAATAGAAGAGCAGACAGGCTATGCTGATTTTCGTTCGCGGCATGAAGGGGCGATGCACGCCTGCGGTCATGATTTCCATATGACGATTGCACTTGGCGTATTAAGCCATTTCGCCGAGCAGCAGCCCCGTGAAAATATGCTCTTTCTGTTTCAGCCGGCTGAGGAAGGACCTGGAGGCGCGCTGCCAATGCTGGAATCCGGGACGTTCAAAAAATGGTGGCCTGATGAAATGCTGGCGCTGCATATTGCGCCGGAGTACCCGGTTGGAACCGTTGCGACAAAGCCCGGTCTGCTTTTTGCCAATACGTCGGAGCTGTTCATTACGTTGAAGGGAAAGGGAGGACACGCCGCTTATCCGCATACGGCAAATGATATGGTTGTCGCGGCCAGTCAGCTTGTAACCCAGCTTCAGACGATTGTCGCCCGCAATGTGAATCCGCTCGACGCCGGAGTCATTACGATTGGCGTGATTAAAGGCGGAACAAAGCAAAATATTATCGCGGAAACAGCGACGATTGAAGGCACTATTCGCACACGTTCAATTGACACGATGAAGCAGATTAAAGCGCGAATTGAAGCGCTGGTCGCTGGAATTGAAGTTGGTTTTGCTTGTAAGGCTTCCATTGATTATGGCGCCAACTACTGCCAGGTGTATAATGACGAAGCAAGCACCGCTGCTTTTATTGACTTCGCTAAGCGCTACGAGGCTGTTACCTTCGTCCGTGCTCCAGAAGCGATGACGGGGGAAGACTTCGGTTATTTTCTTGAGAAAATTCCGGGAATGATGTTTTGGCTCGGAGTTGAGAGTGAACATGGACTTCATGATGCGCGGCTTGAGCCGAAAGAAGAGGCGATCAACGTAGCGGTCGACCTGCTTATCCGTTATTTGAAGGAAAGAGATCAAAACGGTTATAGAGGAGAGCATGAATAATTTTCGCTGAACGGGAAACCGTAAGGAGTGCTACTACACTACTTACGGAGGTGCAATATAACATGGCGAAGAAAATTGGGGTAGAACAGTCATTAACAGCGGTGCAGCAGGAGCTGGAGCAAATGGGGTATGAGGTTGTGCCATTGAAGCAGGAAACAGACGCCAATGGCTGCGACTGCTGCGTCATCACTGGTGGCGACCAGAATGTGATGGGCGTTCAAGATGCCGCTATTCAAGGCTCTGTCATTAATGCCCACGGGATGAGTGCGCAGGAAGTTTGCCAGATGGTCGAGCAGAAGGTCAACCAACAACAAGCTTAATCGGGAGAAGGCTAAGCCGAAACGTTGCAGTCAGCGCCGTGTGCAAGCGGATCGGCGGTTACGTTACAGAGGGCGTCGGTTCTGCATAAAAACCGGCTTTGGCATGTGAGGGTGGGGTAAAAGGGAAAAACAACCATTTATCCCACCCTTCTTTCATTTGTCGGTAGATCCTCTTTCTATTTTTCGATATACACTTGATGTGGAAAAGGGATTTCAATATTATTGGCATCTAACGCTTCTTTCAACTCTTTCCGCAGCTTGCGCTCGACCGCCCATTGCGCCATATTTTCTGTTTTGGCGATAATCCGCAAAACGATATCTGAATCTCCGAGACCTTGAACGCCGATCACGTTCGGTCCTTCCTTGATTGTCGGGTCCTCGGCGGCAATCCGGTCGCACGCCTGCTGCAAAACAGCAATCGCATAATCGATGTTATCATCATAGGATATACTAATATCGACCAGGGCGCGCATATTGCCGCGTGAATGATTGCTGACGCTGCTAATATCACGATTAGGAATAAAATGCAATGTGCCGTCAAATCCTCTTATTTGCGTCGTGCGTAAACCGACTTCTTCAACGACGCCGTCCACACCGCCTGCTGTCACATAGTCGTCAACATCGATTTGTTTTTCAAGTAAGAGAAAAAAGCCAGTTACGACATCGCTGACGAGACCTTGAGCACCGAAGCCGATCGCCAGACCGACGACGCCGGCACCGGCAATCAATCCAGTTGGATTTAAGCCAAAGATGCTGATGACGATCGTGATAAATACAAAGATAAGAACGTAGGAGAACGCATTTACCGAGAGCTTCTGTAATGTTTGCACCCGTCCTGCCGACATATTTTTCTGTCTTTCCATTTTTGAGAATGTGCCGCGAATCAGTCTTGTTCCGATCGAGCGGGCAATAAAAAAGGCAATAATCGCCAGAATAACCTGGCCAATGATCATCGCGATCCCGAGCAGAAAAGCCCCTTCCGTCCAATTGTTCAGCCATTGTGACATCTAACCACTCCTTATGTAAAATATAACCGATCTGTCTATCTTTAAACTTTACACCGCACAATCCTAGCATAAAAAAAGTGTTCACTCAACCGTAACAAAGTTGCAAATGAGAATCATCGAGCATATGCTTCGCTTTTTAAGGAAATCATTGCTATAATAATTGAGGGAATCGTCGTTTAAATAAAGGAAGAACGGGTATAATACAATTGCTGCATTTCTTTGAAGCAGTAGTTTATATTGATTATTAGTTAATATTGACTAGTAAGTAATCTTCTTTTATAATGACGGCGAAGGGAAAAAATAATTTTATTTTGGGAGGTTTTTACATATGACAGATAAGCGAATGGTAGCTAAGCAAGCACCAAGATTTGAAATGGATGCTGTAATGCCGAATAAAGAGTTCGGTAAGGTAAGCCTTGAAGAAAACATGAAAAATGACAAGTGGACTGTCCTCTTCTTCTATCCAATGGACTTCACTTTCGTTTGTCCGACAGAAATTACGTCGCTAAGCGACCGTTTTGATGAGTTCGAGGATCTTGATGCGGAAGTAATCGGCGTATCAACAGATACGATTCACACTCACAAAGCATGGATCAACACATCTCGTGATGATAACGGACTTGGTGATTTGAAATATCCGCTTGCTGCTGATACAAACCACACTGTAGCACGCGACTATGGCGTATTGATTGAAGAAGAAGGGGTTGCTCTTCGTGGCCTGTTCATTATCAGCCCTGAAGGCGAGTTAATGTACTCTGTTGTAAACCATAACAACATCGGCCGTGATGTGGATGAAACACTCCGCGTTCTTCAAGCATTACAAACTGGTGGACTATGCCCGGCCAACTGGAAGCCAGGTCAAGCAACGCTTAACGTGTAAAGATGGGTGAAAGAAGGGGGTGTCTCATCAAGGCTTTCATGCCTGTGGGACACCCCCGCTCCCTTCCGGCTACAATAAATGAACATACAGGAATAGGAGGCTTTTTCGATGGCGCTTAAATTACGCTCACAAATGCCTGAACTTGATGGCGCAACAACCTGGTTAAATGGTGAATATACAAAGAGTGATCTAATTGGAAACAAACCGACATTGATTCATTTTTGGTCAATTAGCTGCGGCTTATGTAAGGAAGCAATGCCAAATGTGAATGAATTTCGTGATCAATACGAAGACAAGTTAAATGTGGTCGCTGTTCATATGCCTCGATCTGAAAAGGATTTAGACCTTGATGAAATTAAAAAGGTCGCCGAGGAGCATAATATTTCTCAGCCGATTTTCGTTGATAGTGAACATAAGCTGACAGACGCGTTTGAAAATGAATACGTTCCAGCTTACTATGTATTTGACGAAGAAGGTCAGCTTCGCCACTTTCAAGCGGGCGGCGGCGGCATGAAAATGCTGACAAAGCGTGTGAACCGCGTGTTAGGTATTAAAGAATAAGCGAATAATGCACCGGCTTTGAGGGGGCTGGGATAAAAGGTTGTTTTTTACCTTTTCCCAGCCCCTTAAGCATTGCCACTAGGTCCAAAGCTAATTTTATCTCTAAGCTTCTCCCCTTTTTTTCTTTCTTTTTTCTATTTATAGATAACTGAAAAAGGAAGGGGAGTGGGAATGAAAATTGTTGATAAACGTCATTCACTTACCGTACATGGCGCTAGATATTATCAAAGGCGGACGCGCCGCGACATTCAATTTATTGCGATTCATCATAGTGCGACTGTAAGCGGCAGTGCAGAAGCTTTCGCTGCTTACCACGTTACTCAGCTCGGCTGGCCGGGGATTGGCTATCATTATGTGGTGGACAAGGAAGGGATAATCAGCTGGTGTCATTCGGTCGAGACGGTCAGCTATCATGTTGGCAACAGCAACGCGGGGGCGATCGGGATTTGCCTCGTCGGTGACTTTCGTCAAGAACGGCTACAGCCGGTTCAGCGGGCTGCTGCTGTTGCATTAACAAAAAGCTTGATGCAGGAGCTGGGCATCCCGAAAGAGCGCGTGCTAGGTCATCAGGAGTTTCCTGGCTATCAATGGAAAGCTTGTCCTGCTTTTTCGATGAGTGAATTTCGCCGTGAACTAACGAAGGGTGGAACGAAAGCACTTTTTTCAAAAGGAGATAAAGGGCCGGAGGTGAAAGCGATACAGCAGAGGCTAAAAGAGCTTGGATTTTCACCGGGTCCGATAGACGGAATGTACGGACCGCAAACCGCTGCCGCTGTTATCCACTTCCAACAGCAGGCGGGAATTGCCGTCGATGGAATTACCGGTCCGGAAACATGGGGCCGGTTATTTGGATAAAGAGAGAAAAGAGCTTGAGACAAAACTAGCTTTGGACTTTAAAAGATCGTGGCGGTTCCGCTCATTGCTTAGAGAGGCTGGGAAAAAGGTCAAAAAACAACCTATTGTCCCAGCCCCCTTTGGCGTGAAGCTATGCTGCTTCACACTTCCATGATAATCGGAAGGATCATCGGTCTGCGCTTTGTCCGTTCGTATAAAAACGGACTTAGTAAATCGGTAATTTCATTTTTAATTTCAGACCATTGCGTCGTCTTTCTTTCCATAACACTGTCCAAATGAGCAGATAACAGCTTCTGCGCTTCATTAATTAAGTCGCTCGACTCTCTCATGTAGACAAACCCGCGGGAGATTAAATCAGGACCGGCTGTTACTTTGAATTCCTTCATGTTCAAGCTGACGACGACGACGACCAGCCCTTCCTCTGAAAGAATGCGACGGTCACGTAAAACGATATTTCCGATATCGCCAATTCCATTTCCGTCGACGTAGACAGAACCGGATGGAATCTTTCCGACAACTCCGGCTTCATCAGGGTGAAGGGCGAGGACATCGCCATTTTCCATAATAAAGCTGTTCTTTTCGTCAACTCCACAATCCTTGGCTAATCTAATATGCATTTTAAGCATCCGGTATTCACCGTGGATCGGCATAAAGTATTGCGGCTTCATTAAACGAAGCATCAGCTTTTGCTCTTCCTGGCCGCCGTGTCCGGATGTGTGAATGTCATTGAGTGGTCCGCTAATAACGTCAGCCCCGGCGCGGTAAAGCTGGTTGATCGTCTTGCTGACGCTTAGTGTGTTCCCCGGAATCGGAGAAGACGAAAAGACGACGGTGTCGCCGGGAATGATCTGAATTTGGCGATGCGTCCCATTTGCAATTCGGGAAAGCGCCGCCATCGGTTCTCCCTGACTTCCCGTACATAAAATCGTGACTTGATTATCAGGAAGCTTGTTCAATTGGGACGTTTCGATAAACGTGTTCTTCGGCGCGTGAATATAGCCCAGCTCCTGTCCGATTGTTAACGCTGATTCCATACTTCTGCCAAACACCGCTATTTTTCGTCCGTGATGGACGGCTGCTTCGACGACCTGCTGCAGGCGGTGAATGTTTGAGGCAAATGTCGCAAAAATAATCCGGCCATCGACCTTGCGGAAAATCGAGTCAATGCTTTCGCCGACCTTTCGCTCCGACATCGTGAAATCAGGGATTTCACTGTTCGTACTATCTGAAAGCAAGCAGAGCACGCCTTCTTCACCGATCTTTGCCATTTTCGTCAAGTTGGCAGGCTCTCCGACCGGAGTGAAGTCGAATTTGAAATCCCCGGTATGGACGACGTTGCCGGGAGGCGTCTTGACGACGATTCCATAAGAATCAGGGATGCTGTGAGTCGTCCGGAAGAACGTCACTGATGTTTTCGCGAACTTGACGATCTGATCTTCATGAATTTCATGAAACTTTGCTTTACGCAACAGTCCATGTTCCTCCAGCTTGCCTTTTAATAAGCCTAACGCCAGCTTGCCGCCGTAAATGGGCACATTTATTTCCCGCAGAAGATAGGGAATGCCGCCGATATGGTCTTCATGTCCGTGCGTGATAAAAAGACCTTTGATTTTATCCTCGTTCTTCACTAAATACGTGTAGTCGGGAATGACATAATCGATTCCGAGAAGCTCGTCCTCTGGAAACTTAATTCCGGCATCGATTAAAATGATTTCATCCTGAAATTGGACCGCGTACGTGTTCTTGCCAATTTCGCCTAAACCGCCAAGTGCAAAGACGGCTGTCTGATTGTTTTTAACTTGCTTCATATATTATAACGACTCCACTTTGAAATCTTCTTTGTTTTCTTCATACTCCAAAAACGCACCAGAGATTGGCGTTATAAATTCGATGTTGTATTTACGCGGGGCAAGCTTTCTGCGCACGTCAGCTTCCGATTCCGCCTCCACATAAATTGCTTCTGTGTATTCCCGTACAGGCACTTCTTTAAAATTCTCTTGAAAAAACACTTTATAAATCATAGTTCTACCTCTCCTTACCGTTGGTTATATTTTCATTATAAAGCAAATATAGCACTATTTCATGTTTTTCTTTTGACGCCTTGGAAGAACGGCTGCTTCAACCGCCATTTTTCACATAACCAACGTACATTATACTTCAATAAGTCTATTTTTTGGTAAAAGCTGCCGACAGCCTTTTATAATTTTTTTGCGAAGTTTTTTTAACATGATTCCATTCCTCCTTAACAAAGATTTTAAGTTCCAAACGTGTCCAACCAGAGAGGTTTTTGTTATGCTTAGTATGTGTGAACCGATTATAATCTGTTCAAGGAAATGGCTGGAAGTTTCTTTGAAGAGTGAACGAGAGATAGAAAGTGGGGAGAAAAAAATGAAAAAGAATAAACCGATTGTCTTCTTCGATATTGATGGGACGCTTTTGAATGAAGAGAAGGAGTTGCCGCAATCAACGAAGGAAGCTATTTTTTCCTTGCAGGAAAAAGGCGTTTATGTCGCGATTGCAACAGGCCGGGCTCCGTTTATGTTCAAGGAGCTGCGGGAAGAGCTTGGAATCGAGTCGTATGTCAGCTTTAATGGCTCTTATGTTGTTGTGGAAGGGAAGGTCATTCATGACGTACCGCTGACGACGAACGAGTTAATCCGGCTGGAGAAGGCTGCCGAGCAGGCAAATCATTCAATGGTCTTTCTTGACCATAACGGTGCGGTCGCCAATCGCGCCGACGATCATTATATAGCAGAAAGTCTCGGAGGGCTTAAGCTCCCGTATCCGCCTGTGAAAAAAGGCGAATATCATCAGCGCAAAATTTATCAGGCCCTTCTGTTCTGTCAGGAAGAAGAGGAAGAGATCTATGTTCAGGGGCATAATCATTTTGATTACATTCGTTGGCATCCTTATTCCGTCGATATTCTTCCGGGAGGCGGCTCGAAAGCGAGAGGAATCAAGCAGGTTCTCGATTATTTATTTATTCCGCAGGAGCAGTCGTATGCTTTTGGCGATGCGTTAAATGACCTGGAAATGCTTCAGTTCGTTGGAACCGGCGTGGCGATGGGAGATGGGAGAGAAGAAGCGAAGGCTGTCGCCAATTATGTCACAAAACCAGTGAACGAAGATGGCATCCTGCATGGACTGCGCTATACAGGACTGCTGTAAAAAGAGGCTGTTTTAAGAGTTGAATGGTAAAAGGCAAAATGCAGCGGCTTTATTCGTAAAGCCCGTAACGGGGAAATGCTCGGTATAAAGAGACTGGGACAATAAGGTTGTTTTTGACCTTTTTCCCAGTCTCTCTAAGCAATGAGCGGAACCGCCACGATCTTTTAAAGCCCGTTGTGAGCGGGTTTCTCACAACGGGCTTGTGGCGTGTGAAGCCATTGCCAGTAGGTCCAAAGCTAGTTTTAGACCAAGCTCTTTTTAATACGAGGTTCTTTACCGTAAATGACTTGGGACGCTTTTTTTCAGCTTGTCTTCAAAGTCTTCGATACGGTCGTAGAACATGATTCCGTTCAGGTGATCCAGTTCATGCTGAAAGACAATCGCTACCATGCCGCGCAGACGCAACGTCACTTCTTCTTCCTCGAGCGTAGTCGCCTTTACCGTAATCCGCGCATACCGCGGAACAATTCCAGGAATATCACGATCAACCGATAAGCAGCCTTCCCCATTCTCCAAATGAGTTTCTTCGACGGAATGGCTGATTATTTTCGGATTAATAATCCCCATGCTATACAGCTGATCCTGCTCGTCTGTCACATGGACGGCAAACATTCTTTTCGAGATGCCGATTTGCGGAGCCGCCAATCCAACCCCGGGTCTGAGCGCATATTTTTCAGCGATCTCGGGATCCTGACTGTTTATAACGAACTCAAGCATCTTTTGTAAAGTCGCTTTGTCATCTTCACTTAGTGGGAGGGACACTTCTTCGGCAACCTGCCGTAAGACGGGATCACCTTCACGTACAATATCTTTCATCGTTAACATCTTTCATTCATCACTCCTTTACCCTTACCACATACTTTATGTACATTTTCAAGAAAGATCAAGACTTTTGCGATCAAATTAAAAAGCAAGATCGGTTGGCCGAGTACCCCCTGCAAAGGGCTGTCCATAAATGAAACAAAGAAGGGCAACGGTTCATACTGCGCGCAGCCAGGAGGAAAGAACATCCTTTCCCACTGGCTCTCTGAAACCGTTGCGCAGCCTTCTCACGCTGCTTTGAAGCGGTTGTTTAGCATGGGCCGAAACGAGAAGCTCCTACAATGATAAGCAGGATGAAAAGCACGACGATTAAAGCAAAGCCTCTTCCGTATCCGCAACCGCCGCCGCCAAAACCAGGGCCATAGCCTGCGCCTGCTACTGGAGCGCCATATCCATATCCACAAGGATCATAACAACAGTTTCCACCGTATCCGTACATTCTACATTCCTCCTTTTTGATAACACCGCATTAGCCTGCGATTCACTAACTACAATATGCATTTTCACTAAGGACGGTTGGATGAATGCCTATTTTTCCTAAAAACAATCGGACTTTTTCATTTTATTTTGTGGACAAGCACATATTGAAAAAAAGGCGATCATATACTAGCCATAATTAGAATTGGAAATCTGGAAAAGGTATTGTCAATTTCTGCTGATTGATTTAGTGTAGTGGGGTGGGAAACTGGGTATAGAGAAAGAAGATAGGGGGAAGAAGGGTGAAGCATCGAAAATGGATCGTACTGGTCGTCATGGCTGCTGCGCTGCTTAGCGGCTGTGGAGAAGAACCGGCTGAGACTGTTTACCAGCACCTGGAAGCAGCTGTCGAGCTCGAGCAACCTTTTGAAGAGCAGCAGGAGCCGCTTCAGGCAGCAGAACTGAAGGAAAATGAATTGTTTGAACAAATTATCGCCCTTGGTGTCAATGATATGGAGGAAATTAGCGAATTGGCAGATGAGGCGCTGGCTTCAATTGCTTCCCGGCTCGCTATGATAGAAACGGAAAAAGAAAGTATTGAACGCAGCTATGCCGAATTTGAGTTAATCAAGCCGGCCGAAGACGAGGTGGAAGACGAACAGCTCCGCAGCCTCCTGGCCGAATTAATCGCGGCGATGGACAAACGTTATGAGCATTATCAAAAGCTTTATGAAGCCTATGTTACAGCGGCGAAAGAAGATGAAGCGCTTTTTACGATGTTGAAGCAGGAAGAGCTTACGATGGAAGAACTTCAAGCTCAAATCGATACCGTGAATGCGTCATATGAAGTCGTTTCAAAGGAAAAAGAGCAGTTTAATCAATATACGGATGAATATAATGAAAAGAAAAGGCTTTTTTATGAGACAGCTGAACTCGAGGTGCAGTTTGAATAACTGCTTCGAAGTCAGCTGTTTTTTTTAGATGGAGAAGGGTAAATTTTTCGGGTCGGATTGGGGAAGGGTGGCGGCTTGCAAGTAAAAGACCTATCAGCTTTTCTTCGGTTGAGCTGTACTACCAATGTTTGAGGTTGATCTATAACACAGTTTAGTTCGGAAACCAAAAATCATGAGTCAAAATCTTTATAGGAGGACGTTAAGTAAAAAGGATTGACGAATTTCTGCAAAGTAGGGTAGACTTAATGCCAGAAGGATATGTTGTATTACTTTCATCCAGAAAAAACTGATACAGATCACTTTTTTCATGAAGCCAAGTATAGTTTGCTTTCTTGAAATGATAGGATGTGCCAAAATTCTGTAAACCCATCGTTTTACTTAGGTAAACGACGTTTGATCTGGCAGCTGCCGGGTTATGGATAAAGGTAGTTTGGGTATCCTATAGGATGATGAACTGATTGTAAAATTAAGGTCATACGTGATGAAAGCTGACTAATACGAAAACTTTTTTAAACGAAAGGAAGAGGTGAAGGGCAATGAGTACAAAAACGTTAGAGCAAGTGGAAAGTCAATTTGAAACGTTCCAAATTTTAAATGAAGAGGGCGAAGTTGTTAACAAAGACGCGATGCCTGATTTGAAAGATGAAGAGTTACAGGAGCTTATGCGCCGGATGGTGTATACGCGCATTCTGGATCAGCGGGCGATTTCATTAAATCGTCAAGGGCGCCTCGGTTTCTACGCGCCGGTGGCGGGACAGGAAGCTTCAATGCTCGGTTCCCATTTCGCACTTGATTCAAAAGACTGGATTTTACCGGGGTATCGCGATATTCCGCAAATTCTTTATCATGGGTTGCCGCTTCATCAGGCATTCCTTTGGTCACGCGGTCACTTTGGCGGCGGTCAATTCCCGGACGGCTTAAACATTATGGTGCCGCAAATCATTATCGGTGCGCAAATTGTCCAAACTGCCGGAGTTGCTTTAGGACTTAAGCGGAAAGGAAAAGAAAATATCGCGATCACATACACAGGTGACGGCGGATCTTCACAAGGGGATTTCTATGAAGGAATGAACTTTGCCGGAGCTTATAATGCTCCAGCTGTTTTTGTTGTGCAAAACAACCGCTTTGCGATTTCTGTGCCTGTTGAGAAGCAGTCCGCAGCAAAGACGATCGCTCAAAAAGCAGTTGCAGCCGGAATCGAAGGGATTCAAGTAGACGGAATGGACGTGCTTGCTGTTTATGTGGCGACGAAAGAAGCGAGAGAGCGCGCGCTTGCCGGCGAAGGTCCTACTTTAATCGAAACGTTGACGTACCGCTATGGTCCGCACACAATGGCGGGGGATGACCCGACGCGTTACCGTTCATCTGAACTGGATGATGAATGGACGAAGAAGGATCCGCTTGTTCGCTTCCGTAAGTTCCTTGAGGGCAAAGGGTTATGGAGTGAAGAACAGGAAAATGAAGTGGTTGAAAAGGCGAAGGAAGAAATTAAAGAAGCGATCAAAAAGGCTGACGCAGCTCCGAAACAGAAGGTAACAGATCTGATCGGATTTATGTTTGAAGAGTTACCGCACAACCTTCGTGAGCAAATGGAAGAATACACAGCAAAGGAGTCGAAATAACCAATGGCGCAAATGACGATGATTCAAGCCATTACAGATGCAATGCGTAATGAGCTGAAGAATAATGAAGATGTACTCGTATTTGGAGAAGATGTTGGGAAAAACGGTGGTGTATTCCGGGCAACGGAGGGGCTGCAAAAAGAATTCGGTGAGGATCGCGTTTTTGATACGCCGCTTGCTGAATCAGGGATTGGCGGCCTGGCGATCGGACTAGGCTTAACCGGCTTCCGTCCGGTCATGGAAATCCAGTTCTTCGGCTTCGTTTTTGAAGTGTTCGATTCCGTTGCCGGTCAGATGAACCGTCTTCGTTATCGTACTGGTGGAAAACAGTATGCGCCGATTACCGTCCGCTCTCCTTTTGGCGGCGGGGTTAAAACACCGGAAATGCATGCTGACAGCTTGGAAGGGCTAATGGCACAGACACCTGGTTTAAAGGTGGTCATCCCTTCGACTCCATATGATGCAAAAGGGCTTCTCATTTCAGCGATTCGTGATAATGATCCGGTCGTCTACCTTGAGCATATGAAGCTGTATCGTTCTTTCCGCGGCGAAGTGCCTGAAGAGGAATATACAATCCCGCTTGGAAAAGCAGATGTGAAAAGAGAAGGAAAGGATTTAACTATTGTTACATACGGGGCAATGGTTCACGCTTCTCTGAAAGCAGCGGAAGAGCTTGAAAAGGAAAACATTGACGTTGAAGTGATCGACCTTCGGACAATTAGTCCACTCGACATTGATACGATTATTGAATCAGTCAACAAGACAAACCGGGCGATTGTCGTCCAGGAGGCGCAGAAGCAGGCTGGAATCGCGGCAAATGTTGTCGCTGAGATTACTGAACGGGCGATCTTAAGCCTTGAAGCACCAGTGCTTCGCGTGGCGGCACCTGATACGATTTATCCTTTTGCGGCAGCGGAGGATGACTGGATTCCTGATTATAACGAAATTATTGAAACAGCAAAAAAAGTAATTGAATTTTAAACAATAGATAAGCCTATACAAGAAGGTCCTACAGGTAAAAAAGAAGAGAGGCCTCATCAAATGGACATGTCCACGTTGATGGGGCGATGAAGCAGCGTGCAGAACGAGCCGCTGTCTTTCATTTAAGGAAGGGAAAGAAGTGATTTTGGAAAATCGCTCGCGGATGCGGCAGACCGGTTCGTTACCTGTCGTCTTTTTAGAAAGCGTGCGGCGGCTTTTCTTAATGAACCTGTGAAGGGTTTTGGTTTTAGAAATTAGGCAGAAAAAGGAGGCACCTCTAGTGGCGTATGAATTTAAGTTACCGGATATCGGAGAAGGTATTCACGAAGGTGAAATTGTAAAATGGTTCATTAAAGCAGGGGACGAAGTAAAGGAAGATGATATTCTTCTTGAGGTTCAAAACGATAAAGCGGTGGTAGAAATCCCATCTCCTGTTGACGGGAAAATTTTAGACGTTAAAGTAGAAGAGGGAACAGTTTGTGTTGTTGGCGATGTGCTCGTGACAATCGATACTGGGGAAGAAAGCCCTGCTGAAGAAGAAAGCGCTCCGGCTGATGACAAAGCAGAAACGAAAGCAGAAGCACCAGCGGAAAAGAAGGAAGCAGAAGCAGCAAGCTCAAAAGAACCAGCTGAAGATGCAGATGATGATGAGACGCGTGTCATTGCCATGCCATCTGTTCGCAAGTACGCTCGCGAAAAAGGTGTGAACATCAAGAAGGTAAACGGCACAGGAAAGAATAATCGGGTATTAAAAGAAGATATTGATTCTTTCTTAGAAGGTGGATCAAGCCAAGGAGAAGCAGAAGCACCGACGACAACGGATGAGGCGGCAGCCGCTGCTCCTAAGAAAGCAGAGCCGCAAGCGATTCCTGCCGGTGAGCTTGAAGAGCGCGTACCGCTAAAAGGAATCCGCAAAGCGATTGCCAAAGCAATGGTGAACTCGAAGCAGACGGCTCCACATGTGACTCATATGGATGAAGTCGACGTCACCGCTTTAGTTGCCCATCGTAAGGAGTATAAGCAAATTGCCGCGGATCAGGGCACGAAGCTGACATACCTCCCTTATGTTGTTAAAGCGTTAACGTCCGCTCTGCGCAAATATCCAACGTTAAATGCCTCAATTGATGATGCGAATGAAGAAATCGTCTACAAGAAGTATTTCAATATTGGAATTGCCGCAGATACAGACCAAGGTCTTGTTGTTCCTGTCATTAAAGATGCTGACCGTAAGTCAATTTTTGCTTTAGCAGATGAAATCAATGAATTGGCAGTCAAGGCACGTGATGGCAAGTTAAGCAGCAATGATATGAAGGGCGGCTCTTGCACGATTTCCAATCTTGGTTCGGCGCGTGGTCAATGGTTTACGCCAATCATTAACCACCCTGAAGTAGCAATTCTTGGCATTGGACGTATCGAAGAAAAGCCGGTCGTGAAAAACGGGGAAATCGTTGCTGCGCCGGTATTGGCTCTATCAATTAGCTATGATCACCGTCTGATTGATGGCGTTACAGCTCAGAATGCACTTAACCACGTGAAGCGTCTATTAAATGATCCACAATTACTATTAATGGAGGGGTAAACATGGTTGTTGGAGATTTCGCAAATGAAGTAGACACACTTGTCATCGGTTCAGGTCCCGGGGGATATGTTGCTGCGATCCGCGCGGCACAGCTCGGGCAAAAAGTAACGATTGTTGAAAAAGGAGAAATGGGTGGTGTCTGCTTAAACGTTGGTTGTATTCCTTCAAAAGCACTCATCACAGCTGGACACCGTTACCATCAAGCGAAGCATTCTGATGATATGGGGATCGTTGCTGAAAACGTAGCGCTCAATTTTGAAAAGGTTCAGGAATGGAAAGGGTCTGTCGTAAAGAAATTAACAGGCGGAGTTGAAGGACTTCTTAAAGGAAATAAAGTCGAGATCGTTCGCGGCGAAGCTTATTTTGCTTCTGCAAACTCTGTTCGTGTAATGGATGAGAAAAGTGCGCAAACATACAATTTCAAAAATTGTATTATCGCGACTGGTTCCCGTCCGATTGAGATTCCTGGGTTTAAATATTCTGAGCGTGTTATTAACTCAACTGGTGCGCTGGCGCTGAAAGAAGTACCAAAGAAATTGGTCGTCATCGGCGGCGGATACATCGGTATTGAGCTTACAGGCGCTTACTCCAACATGGGGACGGAAGTCGTCGTGCTTGAAGGAACAAAGCAAATTCTTGGCGGCTTCGAAAAGCAGATGGCGAAGCTTGTTGAGCGCCGCTTGAAGAAAAACGGCGTTGACTTCAAGATGGAAGCGATGGCCAAAAGTGTGGAAGAAACAGAAAACGGCGTAAAGGTTACGGCCGAAGTAAAAGGAACGGAAGAAGTATTTGAAGCGGACTATGTCCTTGTAACAGTTGGCCGTAAGCCGAACACGGACGAAATCGGCCTTGAGCAGATCGGTGTGGAGCTTGACGAGCGTGGCATCATCAAGGTTGATAAGCAATGTCGCACAAGCGTCAGCAACATTTATGCGATTGGCGATATCGTTCCAGGACCTCCGTTGGCCCATAAAGCTTCCTACGAAGGAAAAGTGGCGGCTGAAGCGATCGCTGGGGAAAAAGCAGAAGTGGATTATCTTGCGATTCCTGCTGTTGTCTTCTCGGAGCCTGAATTGGCGACAGTCGGCTACAACGAAAAAGAAGCGAAGGATGCCGGTTATGATGTCGTTGCAGCGAAATTCCCATTTGCCGCAAACGGACGTGCTCTATCCTTAAATGATGCAGACGGCTTTATGAAGCTCATTACACGTAAAGATGATGGTTTGGTCATTGGCGCCCAAATCGCCGGTCCAAATGCATCTGATATGATCGCGGAGCTTGGTCTTGCAATTGAAACAGGCATGACTGCTGAAGATATTGCGCTTACGATCCATGCGCATCCAACATTAGGAGAAATCACAATGGAAGCGGCTGAAGTAGCACTTGGCACGCCGATTCATATTGTGAAGTAAGATCAATTTCAACTGTCTGACAGGGGTTCCTGTCAGGCGTTTTTTATTTTTTTATAAAACACAGTTGACAACTAGGAATAATATGAATAAGATAAAGAAAAGAAATGGTAGCTGATCAGATAACTGAAGGCTGCAGTCCGGAAGAAGAGTCGGGCTGCAGCCTTTTTCCAGGAAACGGGGAGGGAGTAAGATGGTTGATTCGATAAAACAGCTGCTTGCACATGCCGCAAAACCGACAGGTGAACCGCCGATAACCTTGTTGTTATCGAACCGTTTTATGAAGTTGTATACCGGTTATTCTTCCTGGCAGGAGCTTTCCCGGGACCTTGGGGTCAACACGATTTGCGAAGACGAGCTGGAAAAGGCGATTGCTGCTCACAACCATTTGCACAGTAAAATTGGCTTTACGAATTGGACTGAGATGAAATGTAAAGCTGTAGACTGCTATTATGAGGAAAGGCCATTTGGCATTGTTCCCCATTTTTAGCCTTAGACTAAACAGGTTAAGGGCTGGGCAAAAGGTTGTTTTTCACCTTTTGCCCAGCCCCTTGCAGGTAAGACTTTAAGAAAACGAGGAATGAAAGCTGTAGCTGACATCGCCCTGAAGTTGATAAATTTGAATCAAATGTGCTAAAATTTCGTCTTTTGAGAAGGTGCCTTCCATTCGTAAATTTTCTGTATCGCCCGTTAAGACAAGCATTGTCGGAAATTGTTCAATGTTAAAATAACGAATAAGATCACGCTCTGAGGCGTCGACGATCATAAAGAAGGGGGTATCAGCGGAATCAGATGAATAGATTCGCTGAACTTCAAGCAAAGCATCATAATAACTGCTTTCATTTTGCAGCGTCGATGAGTCAGAAAAAAGCACTGTTACTGTCTCATCAGGTGGCTGCTGCAAGGGGTTTTCAGAGCTTGAAGCCGATGATACACAAGCGTTTAAAAACAAGCAAGAGCCTACAATCATCATTCCAACGTACTTGTTCATCGATACCACTTCCTTAATAAAAGTCCATCTAGCTTATGGAACTTTATTTTAGCACGCATTAAATACAAATGGACGGGCGGTAACAGAAATGTAATCAAATAGAAATAAAGGGTGTGTCAAAAGGCTTGGTTTTCCTTGTGACACACCCTGCTTTATTTTCTTTTTTCATCGGCTTTGAGCTTCTTGAAGGCAAGCTTTTCTTCTTTTAATTTCTCCCGTTCCTGTTTCAGCTCCAATCTTTCCTGCCGAATCCGTTCTTTTTCAGTTGCTAGTGTCGGCTTTTCGGACCGTAGAGCTTTCATCAGGGAGATTACCATTAGGATCATAATGATCGTAAACGGCAGAGCGGCAATAATCGCCGCTGTTTGCAATGCTTCAAGTCCTTGCTCCGATGACAGCAGGACGGCGGCAGTGGCAGAGATGATCAGCCCCCAAATAAATTTGACCGAGTTTGGCGGGTTTAAACTCCCATTCGTCGTTTGCATCCCTAAAACGACGGTAGCCGAATCGGCTGATGTGACAAAAAAGGAGGCAATTAAAAAGACAGCAATGATGGACAGGAAGAAGCCGAGCGGAAATTGCTCCAATACGGCGAATAGCGCCACTTCCATACCGAAATCATTCATGGAAGACATAATATCTGCTGTTCCCTCGCGTTGAAGGTAAATGCCTGTTCCCCCGAAAACACTGAACCAAAAGGCGCCAAACAGCGCCGGTACACCGAGCACGCCAAGGACAAATTCACGGATCGTCCGCCCCTTGGACACGCGGGCAATAAAGGTACCGACAAAAGGAGCCCAAGAAATCCACCAGGCCCAGTAGAAGATCGTCCAACCTTCCACCCATGTTGTTTCCGGATTATAAATATCGAGGCGAAAGCTCATCCCGATCAGGTTTTGAATATAGCTGCCGACCCCTTGAGTAAAGACGCCCATAATATAACTTGTCGGACCGAAAAAAAGCACGAACAAGAGCAGCAATATCGCAAGGTACACATTTGTTTTACTGAGAATGCGAATCCCGCGGTTCAATCCTGTCTGCGCGGAAATCATAAACAGAACGGTAACGACGCCGATGACGATCAGCTGCAGCAAAGTGCCGTTTATCGTTCCGAGCCCCGGTGCTAAATAAGACAGGCCGGCAGAAATTTGGGCTGCCCCAAAGCCGAGCGAGGTTGCGACGCCGAAAATAGTGGCAAAGACGACAAGGACATTGATCGCGATGCCAAGTGTGCCCTTTGTCCGTTCGCCAAGTAATGGCTCAAGTACACTGCTCATCAGCCCGGATGACTCTTTGCGGAATTTAAAATAGGCAAGCGCCAACGCGACGACGGAATAAATCGCCCATGGGTGAAGACCCCAATGAAAAATGGAATAGCGCATCGCTTCTCCGGCAGCAAGATTGGATTCCGGTGCGGCGGATGGCGGTTCAAAAAAATGATACAACGGTTCGGCGACTCCCCAAAACACCAGTCCGATCCCCATCCCTGCCGTGAAAAGAAAAGCAAACCAGGTGGGGAAGGAATAATCAGGTTTATCGTCCGGCTTACCAAGCTTTATTTTTCCATAAGGGCTGAAAATAAGATAAACCGAAAAAATAAGAAAGCTCGTCGCGGCAAGCAAATAAAACCAGCCGAGCTCATTTGTAATAAATCCTTGAATTGACGTCGTAATCGCATCGAGATTGGCCGGGGCCAGTACACCCCAACTAATAAACGCCACAGCGATTAGAACGGAGATGATAAACACAGAGGTCATTTTTCTCACTAGACATTCCACCTTTACTTTTTTTGCACAAATTTAAACATATCATAATTAAACCAAGGAAAACAATTGATCTGCTAAAACAGGGAATTAGCCTTGGTAAAGATATAGGAGGGATACCTAGTTTCCTGCAGCGAAAAGCGATGCTCATCTGTCGTGATCAGGGACAGCTCCTGAAGCACCGTATTAACGGAAAGCAGCTCGTGACAAAGCTGGGAAACGAAGCAGTTTTGCCGGGCCTGTTTTTCGCTTAGCTGCTTGATCACGTTGTTCGTGCTAAGGTGGGCGGTTGTCAGCTGATGATAATGATCGTGCATGACCTCGCGAACCGATGAAACAGAGCGTTGAATCTTTTCTTTTTCCTCGCGGGAAATTGGCCGGTTAACGCGTAAATGATACATTTTGCCAAAATGAATTAACAGCAGCTGCAAGTAGTCGAGTTTTTTCTGCAAATAATCAAATGAGCGTCGCTCAAATGCTGTTGAGCGGCGGTATTGCCATTCATCATGTTGAAAGCGGGCGAGTTGATAAGCTTTCGTTAATTCTTCATGCAAAGAATGATAAGCGGAAAAGCGCTGATTCAAGTCGCTGTTTTCCGGTTTTTCTTCGAGATGGCCATCGACCATTTCGGCAAAATGGTCCGCTGCTTCTTTAAAGAGCTGCTCGACTTTTTGCACGAGCAGAGGGCCGAATTTCGGCGGCAGAATAAAAAAATTAACGAAGCTCGACACGAGTATGCCAATCGACGTTGTGGAAATCCGCGTCAGGAAATCAATGATTAAATGCTCAGAGGCGTCTGGCAGCATCGCAACAGCGGTCAACGTAGCGACAAGCGTTCCTGTATCTAATTTCAGCTTTGAGCAAGCGATGATCGTAAACATGGCGACAAGGGCATAGGAAAGCGCGCTTTGACCGAAAAAGAAAAAAGTACCGACGGCGAAACTCGCTCCCATTGCCGCCGCGGGTAAACGAATTAAGCCTTTTTTTAACGAGTCGGCGGCAGTTGGTTCTGTCGTCACAATGGCGGTAATCACCGCAAAGGTAGGGGGGAGGTGGAGAAGATGGCAGATGAGCGCCGTGCAAAAAACGGATACGCCGGTTTTCAAAATTCTTCTTCCAATAAAGGCTTTCATCGAAGTGCCCCCCTTTTTCATCTTTCTTTCTTTAGTATGGAATAAAGATGAATCCGGTATACGAGCATCTACCATCAAAGGAAGATGTTTGCTATCATGAGGTTGGAAAGGGTGTGTAAGGATGAAAAGGCTAATACAAGTGCTGATGATCGCTGCCGTGTTAACGGGATGTCAACAGCCGGTAGAAGAAGACCCGGTTACAGATCCGCCGGAGGAAGCGCGGGAGGACAATTCTGAGCCTGAACAGGAGCATCCTGAGCTTGAAGAAGAGCAGGAGACCAGGGAGGTGGAAGAAAGCGATATGCCGGAGGTCAGCTATCAAATAGATCAGGCGAACTGGACGGTGGAACCGGTCACTGATGAAGAAGAACAAGTTGTGCTGCTGACGATTGATGACGCGCCTGACAAGCATAGCGTCGCGATGGCGGAAACATTAAAGAAGCTTGATAAGCAGGCTATTTTTTTTATAAATGGTCATTTTCTTGCTGATGAGGGCGGGAAAGAAAAGCTGAAATCTATTTATGAAATGGGGTTTGAAATCGGGAATCATACGATGAACCATGCGAACCTAAGTGACCTTTCAGCTGACGAACAGCGCCAGGAAATCGTCGCGTTAAATGATCTGATTGAAGAGGTGACGGGGGAGAGGCCGCGTTTCTTTCGACCGCCATTTGGAGTGAACACAGAGACATCAGCGGCGGTCGTCGAGGAGGAAGAAATGATCGCGATGAATTGGACCTACGGGTATGATTGGGAGGCTGATTATCAGGAAGCCGAGGCGCTGGCTGAGATTATGGTTCAGACGCCTTATTTAACGAATGGAGCGAACTTGCTCATGCATGATCGACAGTGGACGCTTGAAGCCCTTCCGTCGATTATAAACGGACTGGAGGAGGATGGATACGGATTTGTTGACCCGGCTGCGATCGAGTAGACTACTGTCCAGAATAAAGCAAAATCGACAATAGTAGTCGTAACGCTACAACCTTTTACAGGCGCTTTTATGATAAGCTATCAGCATAAGGAGGCTGCTCATAAGTCCATCTTGTAAGCAGGCGACTTATTAAAAGCTTGCTCGTATGGAGGGGAATCCATGAAAAAGAAATCTCAACTTTTGGATGAATTGCGTCTTGAAGTCGGGAGTGTGAGAGAAAAGGTGCAGACACTGGCCAGCTTTTATATTGAAATTACACGCAAGCTGGCAAGGCGAATGTCGAAGCGGTGGTCGGTCAGTATTTATGAAGCAACGGCCGAATCGTTTAAAATGCGGGTGTGCGCAGGGACGAGTTACTTGAATTGCGTGATCCCATTTGGGGACAACATACTGAGCACGGTGGCGATCAGAGGGCGACTCGTCTTTCAAATGGAAGGTCAGCTGCAAAAAGTCTTTCTTCCATTTTACCGGAGCCACCATCTGCTCGGGATTTTAATCTTTTTTGTGCCGCAGGATACATATGAAATAACGGATGATGATTTAGCCTTTATTCGTGAAATTGGCCGCTTTATCGAGGTTCAGCATGCTACATTTGATGCCCCTGCTTAACATTCATTACACTTATTTTTAATTATGTTATACTAATTAACCGTTGACAGGTGAATTAGTGTGTACTATTATAAATGTAATGAAACGCTTTCAAAAAAAGCATAAAGGGGATGCCGATAATGGGTACAATTATTTGCCAATCTTGCAACAAGACGATCGACGTATTTGAAGGTGAAAAAGTGATGACACTTTATGCAAAAGGGAACGGATGCGTACACTGTAAGACAGCTGATAAGAAGAATAAATAAAAAGAGGGGCTGGGCAAAAGGTTGTTTTTCTACCTTTTCCCAGCCCCTTAAGCAATGTATCGAATTGCCACGGAGTGAAAGCTAGTTTTGTCTCAAGCTTTTTATGCGGTGCGGAGCGACTGCCTTGTCAGTTGTATCAAAAAAAGGCGAAACGCGTCCCGGAAGTGCCTCCTTATTGAATCGCGTGATGTTCTTTAATGACCCGCAACGTTTGGAATGTTTCATCTTCCGGACCTTGGACGGGCAAGCCCGCTTTGATGTTTTTTTCAATATACACGAGATTCTCTTCCGTAATGATTTCACCTGGAATAAAAATCGGGATCCCAGGAGGATAAACCATAATAAATTCAGCAATGATCCGACCGGCTGAATGGTGAAACGGAATGATCTCTGTTTCCGCATAGAAGGCATCGCGCGGTGAAAGCGCCAATGTAGGAATATCCGGAACCACAACTTGATTATGGCGCTGCTCCAGCCGCACCTTCGGCATCGAAGCAAGCGTTGATAAAGCCTCGACGAGACTATCCATTTTCTCCTCCGTATCGCCGATTGTCACAAGGCAGAGGATATTATATAAATCGGAAAGCTCCACTTCAATTTGATAATGCTCCCGCAGCCACGTTTCCACCTCATAGCCGCTCATCCCTAGCTCTTTAACAGAAATAATCAATTTAGTCGGATCGAGATCATAGGTCGCTTTCGTTCCGAGAATGTCACGGCCGACGCAGGATAACAGCTCGATTTCGTTAATGCGCGCTCTCGTTGCTTCCGCCAGCGTAATCACTTCCGTCAACAGCTCGCGTCCTTCGGTTGCCAGTCGTTTTCTGGCTGTGTCGAGAGAGGACAAAAGCAAATACGAGGTTGACGTTGTCGTCAGCATGCTAATAATCGACTGTACACGCTTTGCAGAGACGAGACCTTCCTTCACGTTTAAAACAGAGCTTTGCGTCATCGAGCCGCCAAGCTTATGGACGCTCGTGGCAGCCATGTCTGCACCTGCCTGCATCGCCGACATAGGGAGCTGGTCGTGAAAGTGAATATGAACGCCGTGAGCCTCATCAACTAAGACAGGGATGCTGTAAGAATGAGCGATCGTAACGATTTCTTTCAGGTTGCCGGCAATCCCGAAATACGTAGGATTGATGACAAGCAGTCCTTTCGCCTCGGGATGAGCTTTAAGTGCCTTCTCGACCGCCTCTGTCGTGATCCCGTGAGAAATGCCGAGCTCTGGGTCGATTTCCGGATGAATGAAAATCGGCGTGGCTCCTGAGAAGATAATGGCCGACATAATTGACTTATGGACATTGCGCGGGACGATGATTTTATCCCCCGGCCCGCAGACGGCCATAATCATTGTCATAATCGCGCCACTCGTTCCCTGGACCGAGAAAAAAGTATGGTCTGCGCCAAATGCTTCGGCGGCAAGGTCCTGAGCCTCTTTAATAATGCCGTGAGGATGATGTAAGTCATCTAACGGCTGAATATTTATCAGATCAATGGAAAGGGCGTTGTCGCCGATGAAATGTCGGAACTCGGGATCCATCCCCTTTCCTTGTTTGTGACCGGGAATATGAAATTGGATTGGTTGTTTTTCGGCATGCTTGCGAACACCAGTGAACAACGGAGTCAGATGTTGTCGTTGCAACATGTTCACCTCTTATCATGGACTTGTTTTATCAAAACAAAATTGAGTATATCAAAAATGTCGGTTGCTGCATAGCGGGAACAATAGCCTGGCAAGTAGAAAGAATAGGAAGATCAAAAAAGGAATGGTACGATGAGGGGAGAAATAGAGAGTAGGGAGGTAGAGATGATGTGGAAAACGAGAGTAACGGATTTATTGGGCATTCCTTATCCCATAATTCAAGGCGGACTTGCGTATTTAGCGTATTCGAATTTAGCTGCGGCTGTGTCGCAGGCAGGAGGACTCGGCCAAATTACGGCGATGTCCCTCTCATCACCTGAGGCGCTGCGTGAGGAAATAAAAAGCGTACGGGCGAAGACTGACAAACCATTTGGCGTCAACTTCTCAATTGGGCAGCGGCGCCGTCCTTATGAAGAGATGCTTGAAGTGGCGATTGAAGAGGAGGTTCCGGTTATTTCGATGACCGGCGGCAATCCGGCGCCGATTTTGGAGCGGTTGGCAAGCACAAATTGCAAGAAACTCGTGCTTGTGGCAGCGAGAAGACAGGCGGTCAAGGCCGAGGAGCTTGGTGCCGATGCCGTGATGGTTGTCGGGCAGGAAGGAGGCGGCCATCTCGGCCGCTCTGATGCAGGGACAATCGTGCTTACGCCGCAGGTTGTCGACGCTGTTTCGATCCCGGTCATCGCCTCCGGCGGAATTGGCGATGGCAGAGGTTTGATGGCAGCGATGGCTTTAGGCGCTGAAGGGGTGGAAATGGGAACGCGTTTTATCGCGACAACTGAATGCGTTCACGCTCATCAGGTGTATAAGCAGAATATTTTAGCGGCGACGGAGGATGATACGGTCGTCATCAAACGTTCTTTGGGCGCTCCGGCACGCGCCCTTCGCAATACATGGACGGAGCGGATTTTGAAGCTTGAAGCAGATGAACCCGGTTATGATGTGTTAAAGCCGTATATTAGCGGGGAAGCAAACCGAACCTATATTTATGAGGGGAAAGAGGAGGAAGGCTTTGCCTGGGCCGGTCAGATCGCCGGAATGATGAAAGAAGCAGAAGCGATTCGCCGGCGATGGTCATTACCTGAGAAGTGAAAAGAAAGAGGAGTGGTGAGAATGGAGACGAAATTACCGATTTCACTTGATTGGTCCACCGAAGAGGTGGTTGATGTCATTCAATTTTTTGAAATGCTTGAGAAAGCGAGCAAGCAAAAGGTAGCACCGGAGCAGGTGCTCGACAAATACCGCCGCTTCAAGGAGATTGTCCCGAGTAAAAGTAAAGAAAAGCAATTGTTTAAAGCCTATGACGAGGAATTGGGTATTTCCTGCTTTCACACGCTGAAGAAAATCAGGGAGCAAGGATAAAAAGAGGAGCTTCGGACCTATTGGCAAGGGATTCACAACGAGGCCTTCAGCAGCTTCCTCATTGCTTAAAGGCTGGGCAGAAGGTAAAAACCTTAGACCCAGCCTTCTCTCCGTTACTGCATCGCCAGCCGGTAAAACGGCAGAAGATGCTCGTATGTCTCTTTCGCATAAGCGGTGAGAGCTTGTCCGTTGGCAAGAAGCGGATCATCGCGCTTAATATGACGTCCGAGAAGAAGCTCGGCTTTTTTCACATCGCGAAAGCGGGTGAGATAGTCGGTAAGCTCTGGCTCCGATAAATCCGAGATGAAATAAGCATCCTTTTTCATATGATCCGGAGAAAGAACGAAATCATCAGGAAGGTCCGAGAGCTGGTCTTTATGGTCAAGAAAACGATTGGCAATCGGCGCTTTATTCGGCAGTTCATAAATCAGCGCCAGCCATAAAAACAAATGGTCGTCAAATAATCCGAGCTGGAAATGCGGGTGTTTTTTATACCCTCTTTTATTTTCGGCCACCGCGAGCCATGTATCATTAGGCGGGTTAACTTTGCGGCGGGCATGTCTGGCAATATGCAAGTGCATTTCATTTCCGACGAGCATCGACAGCTCACTCGCCAGCGCCTGACCAATTTCCTCAAACTTCGGCTGAATGTTTGTTTGAATCGCGTTCATTCGCTCTTCAAGTCCCTCAATTCGAAAAACATCAAAATCACGAGTCGTAAAACCAGGTAATGTCATGTTATGTCCCTCACTTTTTTTCATGCTTCTTTTATCCTATCATACCCTAAAAAATTACTCTAAATAAATGCACCAGCGAACATGTGGAGAAATGGCAATTCCTGCTTTCCGGTGTTTTTTGATTGCATTTTTTTCTGATATAACATATGCTATATTAAATAACTGAAAATTTCGTTTATTGACGCATGAAAAAAGAGGAGTCAGATTACTGTAAGGGAGTGTAGCGATATGGAACAAGTAGTGCAAACTTTTAGACGTAAAGACGGCGAAAAGAGAGTTTCTGTATTACGGCTTGAAATTGATTATGAGCTGACAACCCTACATGATGCTATACTTGCAGAAGACCTTGATGTAATCAATCAGACGAAACGACGGCTGGAGCAATTGCGGCGTGAACTTCTTCAATTAGAAGTGTATTGAGAAAGAGAGGCTGGGATAAAAGGTTGTTTTTTTACCTTTTTCCCAGCCTCTCTAAGCAATGAGCGGAACCGCCACGATCTTTTAAAGCCCGTTGTGAGTGGGTTTCTCACAACGGGCTTGTGGTGTGTGAAGCCATTGCCAGTAGGTCCAAAGCTAGTTTTGTCTCAAGCTCTTTGCGCATAACGGAGCCACTCCTGTGTTTTTTACCTTAAGTCTGGCCTCTTTGGATGGGACAAAACAAGGTTAGATTTTCCTTCTATCCTAATCTGTGTCATAATAAAAGGGAAGGGAAGCGTCATTCATGTTGAGGGGGTCACGGATATGACTATGAACTGGATAGAGCTTGAGAAGATCGCACAGGAATGGACGTATGAAGCCGCGAATATAATAAAGGATTCTTTGGCGAAGCCGATCCATATCGAAGCGAAATCAAACCCGAACGATCTTGTAACGGAAGTGGATCGGGCGATTGAATCTTATTTTTTTGATAAAATTTCAAAGACCTACCCGGATCATCATTTTCTTGGTGAAGAAGGGGTCGCAGAGGAGCTGGAGTCCCTTGAGGGCACAGTTTGGATTATCGATCCGATTGACGGGACGATGAACTTTGTTCATCAAAAATATAATTTTGCGATTTCAGTAGCGATTTACCATGAAGGTGTCGGCATGGTGGGAATTGTTTATGACGTGATGAGCGATGAGTTATTTCATGCCGTAAAAGGACACGGCGCTTATATAAATGGAAAAGAGCTTGTGCCGGTGAAGGAACGCCCGCTTCACGAGTCCGTTATCGGCTTGAACGCCCGCTGGATCGTCGATGGCAAGCATTCCTACCGAAATCCGCTTCTCGCTTTAATCCGCGATGTGCGCAGCGTCCGTTCCTATGGCTCGGCTGCGATTGAGATTGCGTATGTGGCCGCCGACCGACTTGACGGTTATCTTAGTGTCAATCTGTCGCCATGGGATTATGCCGCGGCCGTTATCCTGCTTGAGGAAGTAGGCTGTCAGGCATCAACCTTCCAGGGCGAACCGTTGATGCTGCTCACTCCAAGCACTGTCATTGTTGGAAAACCGCATTTACATAAGGAAATGATCTCCGCCTATTTAGGAGAGGAACAGTAAAAAGGGTGTCCCGACTGGGACACCCTTTTTACTGCGTGGAAGGCGAAACGCTGAAATTACTCTGTGTTTACGGTAGAGAAGGAATCCCCGGCGGGGAGCAGCGGTTTCGTCCTGTTTGCTTTTTAACCCATTGTGCAGGCTCCACTTACTGCTTCAAAGCTGTCGTTGTACGACAGCTTTTACATATCACTCGACTCTCTTAATTTTTTGCGCAGATTAAAGCCAAGCCCCATGGCGATGAGGATGCCGATGAAGGCTAAAATGCCAATAAGAGTACTTCTTTCAGCTATAGCAACTCCGATACTCATGATACAAAGGACAGTAATAACAGCGAGAAGCAGGAATAGCATATTTTCTTTTTTCATTTGTTTTCCCCCTTAGAAAAACAATCCCTTCTTTACAGTTTACCGTGAATTGTGCGGAAGGAAAAGCCTCCATTGTGACAAATACGTTAAACCTCATGCTTGTAGTGGAATGGAAAAAAAGGGCGGCGTGTGCTAAGATTCGACTTTTTCCTGTCGAATAAGGTTTCAATAAATTTAATTTGTGATATACTTGTACAGTTAATGAACGAATAAGGAGCGAAAAAAATGAAAACTCGTAATGATATACGCAATATTGCCATCATTGCCCACGTCGATCACGGAAAAACGACGCTTGTTGACCAGCTTTTAAAGCAGTCTGGTACATTCCGTGAAAATGAACAGGTCGATGAGCGGGCGATGGATTCAAACGATCTGGAAAAAGAGCGCGGAATTACGATTCTTGCTAAAAATACAGCGATTCACTATGGTGATACACGAATTAATATTATGGATACCCCGGGACATGCCGATTTTGGCGGTGAAGTGGAACGGATCATGAAAATGGTTGATGGTGTGCTGCTTGTCGTCGATGCGTACGAAGGCTGTATGCCGCAAACGCGCTTTGTGTTGAAAAAAGCGCTTGAACAAAAGCTGACTCCAATTGTGGTCGTTAACAAAATCGACCGTGACTTCGCCCGCCCTACTGAAGTGGTTGACGAGGTAATCGATTTATTTATCGACCTCGGCGCTGAGGAAGATCAATTGGATTTCCCTGTTGTCTATGCCTCGGCGATTAACGGTACGGCAAGTAAAAATCCTGAAAAGCAGGATGAAGATATGTCGTCGCTGTTTGAGATGATTATTGATGCGATTCCGGCTCCTGTTGATAACAGTGATGAGCCGCTGCAGTTTCAGGTCACGATGCTTGATTATAATGATTATGTCGGCCGGATTGGGATTGGCCGCGTCTTTCGTGGAACGATCAAGGTCGGACAGCAAGTGGCTTTAATGAAGCTCGACGGCTCCGTCAAGCAGTATCGCGTGACGAAAATCTTCGGCTTCCTTGGTTTAAAGCGGATTGAAATCGAAGAGGCGAAGGCCGGCGATTTGATTGCCGTTTCCGGGATGGAAGAAATCAACGTTGGGGAAACGGTTTGTCCGGTTGATCAGCAGGAAGCACTGCCGATTTTGCGGATTGACGAACCGACATTGCAAATGACGTTTCTCGTTAACAACAGTCCTTTTGCAGGACGTGAAGGAAAGTTTGTCACGAGCAGAAAGCTTGAGGAACGGTTGAAATCAGAGCTGGAAACTGATGTCAGTTTACGTGTTGAAAATACAGATTCTCCGGATGTGTGGATTGTCTCCGGCCGTGGAGAGCTGCATTTGTCGATCCTAATTGAAAATATGCGCCGCCAAGGCTATGAGCTGCAGGTTTCCAAGCCTGAGGTCATTATCCGTGAAATTGACGGCGTAAAGTCAGAGCCGATGGAACGGGTTCAAATTGATGTGCCTGAAGAATATACCGGTTCGGTGATGGAGTCGCTTGGAGAGCGTAAAGGTGAAATGCTCAATATGACGAACAACGGCGGCGGCCAGGTTCGCCTGGAGTTTCTTGTGCCGGCGCGCGGGCTGATTGGTTATACGACAGAGTTTCTTTCGCAGACAAGAGGGTACGGGATCATTAACCATTCTTTTGACAGCTATGCACCTATAACACCGGGCCAGGTTGGCGGACGACGCCAGGGTGTGCTTGTCTCGATGGAAACCGGAAAGGCTACTCAATACGGGATTATGCAGGTTGAAGATCGCGGAACGATTTTTGTTGAGCCGGGAACGGAAATTTACGAAGGACAGATTGTCGGTGAACATACGCGTGATAATGATCTGTCTGTCAATATAACGAAAATGAAGCAGCAGACGAATGTTCGTTCCGCGACGAAGGAAAACACGGTCACGATGAAAAAGCCGCGGATCATGACGCTTGAAGAAGCGCTTGAGTATTTGAACGAAGATGAATTTTGTGAGCTGACGCCACAGTCGATTCGTCTGCGGAAGAAAATTCTTAATAAATCTGAACGGGAACGTGAAGAAAAGCGGAGAAAGCTCGCCATGAAGTCATAATGCTTTACGTTAGAAAGGTGAGGTGCTGAGGATGGGAGAGCAACAGTTAACCGAACAAGAACTGGAAAATTTAACGTGGCTGATGAGAGCAACGGCGGAAAATCCATGGAACGGGTTTTGGGCTTATGTAGCGATCGTCGCCCTTGGGATTATCGTTTTTAACTTGGGATTTGCCCGGGAGCTGCCGATTTTAAAGAAAGTTGTTGTGTATGTGATGCTGGTGATTGGCTGCTTCGTCCTGTGGATTCTCGAATTTGCTTTCGGGGCACCGATTATCGTCGTCTTGATCATATCGGCTTTATTTCTCGGGGCGTACCGTTTCCGCTTGCATCTTCATCGAAAACAGAACCGCGAGGCATAGCAAGAAGGGTGTCGCCAGAAGCGTTAGCTTTTGCGGCACCCTTCTTTTTGTTTGAGAGGATTCACAGCTATGAAGGAGTGATAGAGATGAACACCTTGAAGACCCGTACAATGACTATTCTTGCGATAGCAATGGTCATTGCGATCCTATTTGCTGGCGGGACAAGCCTATCAAGGAGTATCATTCGACATGCTGAAAGCAATGAAAACTCAAAAGGTCCATAAAGAACGATAGAAGGGGTCCATCATGAACCTATTTGGTACTTTATTGATGGTTTTCCAGCACCAATTTTTCAATCCAAACGATCTCCTCCTCTATCCATGTTAGATAAAAAAGCCTGTCGACCGTCTCGTTTTCAGAGACTTTGTCGACAGGCTGACTACATTGGGCTGCTAACCAATATGGCGCTTCGCGTTTTTCTTTTCTTCTGTTTTTCGGGTGATTCGTTCATGGCATTCTTCACACATATAGGTATGAATCGGGCGATTACGCAACCGCTTGGCGAGCGGAAGGTGATCGTCAAGCGTATCAATTTTATCACATAACACACATTTGACTCTCATGCTTTTCACTCCATTCTCTCTCTATTGTATGAAAAACGGCCAAAAAAGTCTATCTTTGACGGGGCTTCTTTACCGGAGAAGGCGAAGGTTTTTTCCGGCGGCAACAGAAATCAGTTTGCTTTGACGATAAAAATCGGTATAGTAGAAGGTGAGAGTGGGAAATGAATGAAATGGGAGGAATGTACATGGCTAATCGAGTAGAGCAGACGTTAACCGAGGAGTTGTTTCCCCTTCTGCAAAAGGAAAGATATGTCACGATTGCGACAACAGATCACGAAACAAATGGTCCGAACGTGACAGCTATTTCATGGATTTTCGCACCAACTATGGAGACGATCCGTTTTGCGATCTATAATCGTTCGCGCATGCTTGCCAACATGAAAGCGGAAAGCCGTATTGTCATTTCATTAATCGCCAACGGTTCCACCTATTCAATTTCTGGCTCAGCGACGATTGTCACTGAGAAAATAGAAGCTGTGCCTTTAAAGCTGGCACTCGTCGAAGTTCAAATAGAAGAAGTACGCGACGTGATGTTTTACGGAGCGAAAATGGTAACTGAACCTCAATATGACAAAACATATGATGCAGAGGCGGCAGCGAAATTAGACCGTCAAGTTATGGACGCACTCAAAAAAGCTTAGTCAGTGGACGACTGGGCTTTTTTTGTCTGAAGAGGACGATTTCCTTCGTCTAACTTATCAGGCTTGCACATACATTCAAAATAGATAGGGATTGATGTACTAAGTGATCTCTGCTGCATATCTTACTAATAAGCAGTCGATAATGATTCTTTAGTCAGGAGGCAAAATATTGAAGAAAATTTACGTTTTGGACACGAACGTACTTTTACAGGACCCGTACTCCATCTTTTCATTTCAGGATAACGAAGTGGTCATCCCGGCGATTGTACTCGAAGAGGTTGATTCAAAAAAACGTTATATGGATGAAATTGGGCGAAATGCACGTCAATTTTCTAAGCTGATAGATAATTTACGAGGGAAAGGAAAATTGCATGAAGGTGTCCACATTGAGCCTGGGGGAAAAGTAAGAGTTGAATTAAATCACAAGTCGTTTCAGCGGCTGAAAGATTGGTTTGCCGATATGACAAATGATAATCGAATTATAGCAGTTGCCTTAAACCTCATGTTAGAGGAGCAGGAAAAAAATGAAGGCAGAAAAGTGATTCTTGTTAGTAAGGACGCGCTCGTTCGGGTAAAGGCGGATGCGCTCGGTTTGACTGCCGAGGATTATCTCAGTGATCGCGTCGTCGAGCTTGATCATGTGTATCCGGGCTATGTCGAGGTCTATGTCGAGGCTGAAGTGATGCAGTCATTTTATGCGAATGGCGGGCTGGCGATTTCCGAATTGACGAAGCATCCTTTTTATCCTCATCAATTTATTATTATGAAGGACGCCCTCGGCAGCTCAAGCTCGGCGCTTGGGAAAGTCGAGCCGGATGGAAAGATGGTAAAGCCATTTGTCTGTGACATCGATCAAGTATGGGGGATCAGGTCGCGAAATGTTCAGCAGCGGATGGCGCTTGAATTGCTGTTGCGCGACGATATTCATCTCGTCACGATGATCGGCAAGGCGGGAACGGGCAAAACCTTGCTTTCGCTGGCAGCCGGGTTGATGCAGACCGAGGATATGGGCAAGTATAAGAAGCTCGTCGTCGCAAGGCCGGTTGTGCCGCTCGGCAAAGATATCGGCTATCTGCCCGGCGAAAAGGATGAAAAGCTCCGTCCGTGGATGCAGCCGATATACGACAATCTGGAATATCTTTTTAATACGAAAAAGCCAGGCGAGCTTGATCATATTTTAGCGGGGATGGGTTCGATTCAAGTAGAAGCACTTACCTATATTCGCGGTAGAAGTATTCCGGATCAATTTATTATCATTGATGAAGCGCAAAACCTGACAAAGCATGAAGTGAAGACGATTTTGACGCGTGTCGGGGAGCGGAGCAAGATCGTGCTGATGGGTGATCCGCAGCAAATTGATCATCCTTATCTTGATGAATACAACAACGGGCTAACCTATGTCGTTGAAAAGTTTAAGGATCAGACGGCGAGCGGACATGTGAAACTGGTGAAAGGGGAACGCTCGGGACTGGCGCAGCTTGCTGCCGATTTACTATAGGGGAGGGGGTTGTCTAAAATGCTTCCTATTACCTTTTTAGACAACCCTGAAGCCACTGCGGTTTTTTAGCTCAATGACAGTAACAAGGGGCTACCTTTCAAGCTACCCGGAACTATTCTTTTAACAAGGTAAAACGTGAAATAAACTTGATCGGGTTTTTCCTGTTCGAGCCGTCACCAAAATAAAGGTGAATAGGGCCGTCTTCCCGTAAAGGCTGGCCTTTATCGGCGAAGCCGGCGACTGCTGCCAGTGCCTGCTCATAGGTGATTCGCTCTGTCGTCCCGTCCTGTTTATGAATATCGACATGAGTGGTGTCGGCATGCGGTTCGGCGTTTGCCAGAAATGGCTTAAGCGGCATGCCAAACGATCCTTCAGCCAGTTTCTTTTTGTCAATCGTAATTCGGTTTTGATTGGAGTTTGGATTGGGCGGCTCAGAGCCTTCTGTAATTTCTTTGTCCCATTGGGCGGAAATCGCCTTTTTGTAGGCCGTTTCCTCGTCCTCTTTCGTTGCCAGTTCATCAAAATATGTATGGAGATCGATTTTCCGTTCATCAAAAATCCAAACGGATGGGTCAATCGTTAACGGATGATCAACGTTTCCGTCAATAAAAAAAACAAATTCATTCATGGATGTTCCTCCTAAACTTGCGGATTCATTTCCTAAGTATAAAGGGTTACAAGCTTTTTGTCACTTTTGGGAAAGCTATTGGGACAGTTCATGAATGGAGGAGAGCAACGATGTCAGAGGATCAGCAGCTGCTTTGCAAATATGAAGAGGATCTGAGAAAAATGGTGAGTGAGACAAAGGAATTGACGAAATTCGGACAAGTCGCTGACTATATTCCGGCGCTTGCCGAAGCAGACCCCGATGATGTGGCGGTCGCGATTTACGACGGGAGAAATACATGTTTCAGCGAAGGCAATGATGAGCAATTATTTACACTGCAAAGCATTTCAAAAGTGCTGACGCTTGCCCTGGCTTTAATCGATCATGGCGAAGAAACAGTTTTCGCTAAAGTCGGGATGGAGCCGACGGGGGATCCGTTTAATTCGATTTCAAAGCTGGAAACACAGGTTCCATCAAAGCCGCTCAATCCAATGATCAACGCAGGCGCTTTAGCGGTCACCGCCTTGATCAAAGGAGGGTCGGTTGATGAAAAGCTGACGAGGATTCTCGAGTTTGTCAGACTTCTTTCTGGAAACAGCGCCCTTACATACAATGACAAAGTCGCCCGGTCTGAGTGGGAATCAGCTGACTTGAACCGTTCATTGGCTTATTTTTTACGGCAGCACGGTATTATTGAAGGGGATGTCGAGAAGCTGCTTGAATTGTACACGAAGCAGTGTGCGATCGAGGTCACGTGCCGGGATTTGGCGAAAATTGGCTATTCGCTCGCTTATGACGGGATTCATCCTGATACAAAAGAGCCGATTATGGAAAGGGATATCGCCAGACTTGTTAAGACATTTATGGTAACTTGCGGTATGTACAACGCCTCAGGCGAATTTGCGATTAGGGTTGGAATCCCGGCGAAAAGCGGTGTCTCTGGCGGAATCATCGGCGCCGTTCCGTACCGGCTTGGAATCGGGATCTACAGCCCGTCTCTTGATGACAAAGGGAACAGTTTAGTCGGGATGAAACTGCTTGAGAAGCTGTCCAAGAAATATCAGCTCAGTATTTTTTAAGAAAAGCCGCTGTGCGGTTTTCTTATGAACAGGCCTGATTGGGGAAAAGACAACCTTTACAGTGAAAATCATTGCAATTTTGTAGGGAAAAAGATACTATTAAAGACAAGGATATTTTCAGATGAAGGAGGGGTCAAGATGTCAGCAGAAATGGTGACTGGACAAAATGAAAAAGCATTCGCCCTTCTGAAAGCAGATGCGGAAAAGATTCGGCAGTTAATTGAAGTCCAATTGGAGAATTTAACCATGCCTCAATGTCCTCTTTATGAAGAGGTGCTTGATACACAGATGTTCGGTTTGTCCCGGGAAATTGATTTCGCCACTCGTCTAGGTCTTATTGATCCAGAGGCAGGAAAGCAAATTCTTGGAGAGCTTGAGCGAAAGCTGGCGGACTTGCACGAAGCATCCATGCGTAGATAGAACTAAGCTATTTCACTAGCTTGGTTCTTTTTTTGTCGGAGTATAGAAAGCGATTACAATTCAGAAAAATAAAAAAATAGATTGCAATTCTTCCCGCTGCCTACTTATACTAAGAAGAAGCTCGAAGTACAGACATACCATAGGAAAGAGTGCTGTTACTTGAGTTATTGAGAAAACAATTGTACAATCAGAGTAGACAAAAGAGAGTAGAAGAGGAGGCCTTTATGGAGGGTTTAACGACGATTAAGAAAGTGCTCGTAGCAAACCGGGGAGAAATTGCGATTCGGATTTTCCGCGCGTGTACGGAATTACATATTCGTACGGTGGCGATTTACTCTAAAGAGGATACAGGAGCTTTTCACCGTTATAAGGCAGATGAAGCTTATTTGGTCGGTGAAGGCAAAAAGCCGATCGACGCCTATCTCGATATTGAGGGAATCATTGAAATTGCCAAGCTGCAGGAAGTGGATGCGATTCATCCAGGCTATGGTTTTTTATCTGAAAATATTGAATTTGCAAAACGCTGCGAAGAAGAAGGGATTATTTTCATTGGGCCGGAATTAGAGCATCTCGTGATGTTTGGCGATAAGGTTCAAGCGCGTCAGCAGGCGATCAAGGCTGAGCTGCCCGTCATCCCGGGAAGTGACGGACCGGTAAACAGCATCGCCGATGTTCAGGCATTCGCCGATCAATATGGCTATCCTTTTATTATTAAAGCCTCGCTTGGCGGGGGCGGCAGAGGAATGAGAATCGTCAAGTCGGCTGCTGATTTGCAGGAATCGTACGAACGGGCCAAGTCCGAAGCGAAATCCGCTTTCGGCAATGACGAAGTGTATGTCGAGAAGTTCATCGAAAATCCAAAGCATATTGAAGTGCAGATTCTCGCCGATAAGCATGGCGAAATCGTTCATTTATATGAGCGAGATTGCTCGGTGCAGCGCCGCCATCAAAAAGTAGTAGAAGTAGCGCCAAGTGTCTCGCTGTCTGACGAGGTGCGGGAAAATATTTGCGAAGCCGCTGTAAAATTAATGAAAAACGTCCAATATGTGAATGCCGGAACGGTTGAGTTTCTCGTGACCGACAGCGGAGAGTTTTATTTTATTGAAGTCAATCCGCGCGTTCAGGTGGAACATACGATCACTGAAATGATCACGGGCATCGATATCGTTCAGTCGCAGCTTTTTATCGCTGACGGCGAGCCTCTCCATGGCTCGCGCCTCGGCATTCCGCAGCAAAATGACATCATCTGCCACGGCTACGCGATCCAATCAAGGGTGACGACGGAGGATCCGGCCAACGGCTTCCTCCCGGATACAGGGCGGATTAATGCGTACCGCTCCGGCGGCGGGTTTGGCGTGCGTCTTGATGCCGGCAACGGCTTTCAGGGAGCTGTGATTACGCCTTATTATGATTCACTGCTCGTTAAAGTTTCGACGTGGGCGCCGACCTTTGAAAGCGCCGCGGCGAAAATGGTGAGAAATCTGAAGGAATTTAGAATCCGCGGCATTAAAACGAATATTGCCTTTTTGGAAAATGTCGTCACACACCGCAATTTTCTCTCGGGTGAATACAACACATCCTTTATTGATACGACGCCTGAGCTGTTTGTTTTTCCGAAGCGGAAAGACCGCGGGACGAAGATGCTGTCCTTTATCGGCGAGACGATCGTCAATGGCTACCCGGGTCTCGAAAAAGTGAAAAAGCCTGTGCTGACAAAGGCAGTAGTGCCAAAGCTCAAATATACGGAACCGATTCCGGCCGGGACAAAGCAGCTGCTTGATGAGCGCGGCGCCGAAGGACTGGCGAAATGGGTCAAGGAGCAAAGCAATGTCCTGCTGACGGATACGACGTTCCGCGACGCTCATCAATCCCTGCTTGCGACGAGAATCAGGACCCATGATTTAAAACAAATCGCTGAGCCGACAGCGCGGATGCTGCCGAATCTGTTTTCGCTGGAAATGTGGGGCGGGGCGACGTTCGATGTGACGATGAGATTCCTTCATGAAGATCCGTGGGAGCGGCTGCTGACGCTGCGAAAGCAGGTTCCGAACTTATTGTTCCAAATGCTGCTGCGCGCTTCAAACGCGGTCGGTTACACGAATTATCCTGACAATGTCATCGAAGAGTTTGTCGAGAAGTCAGCCGCGGCGGGCATTGATGTGTTCCGCATTTTCGACAGCTTAAACTGGGTCGAAGGGATGAGGCTGGCAATTGATTCCGTCGGGAACAGTGGGAAGCTGGCGGAGGCCGCGATCTGCTATACGGGAGATATTCTCGATTCGGCCCGGCCGAAATACGATTTGGCATACTACCGGAACTTGGCGAAGGAATTGGAGCAGGCCGGGGCTCATATTCTCGGGATCAAGGATATGGCCGGGTTGTTAAAGCCGGAAGCCGCCTATCAGCTCATTACGGAGCTGAAATCGGCGGTGGATATTCCGGTTCATCTGCATACTCATGATACGAGCGGAAATGGCGTGTACATGTATGCGAAAGCGATCGAAGCCGGGGTGGACATCGTTGATGTGGCGGTCAGCTCGATGGCCGGCCTAACGTCGCAGCCGAGCGCGAACAGTTTGTATTATGCGCTCAGCGGGACGAAGCGCCAGCCTGATGTCAATATTGACGCGCTCGAGCAGCTTGCTGAATTTTGGGAAGGAACGCGCTCCTTTTATGCCGGCTTTGAAAGCGGAATGAATGCGCCGCATACGGAGGTGTACGAGCATGAAATGCCGGGCGGGCAATACAGCAACCTCCAGCAGCAGGCGAAAGCGGTCGGTCTCGGTTCGCGCTGGAATGAAGTAAAGAAAATGTACCGCACGGTTAATGACATGTTCGGTGATATCGTTAAAGTTACACCGTCGTCGAAAGTGGTCGGCGATATGGCGTTGTACATGGTGCAAAATGAGTTGACGGAGCAGGATGTGTATGAAAAAGGAGAGAAGCTCGACTTTCCGGATTCCGTCGTCGAACTGTTTCAGGGCCAGCTCGGCAAGCCATATCAAGGCTTTCCGAAAAAGCTTCAGGACATTATCTTAAAAGGACGCAAACAACTTGAAGGCCGGCCAGGGGAATCAATGCCGCCAGTTGATTTTGAACAGATCCAGAAAGAGCTGTTTGAGAAGCTCGGCCGTCAGGTGACAAGCCATGATCTGCTGTCTTATGCGCTGTATCCTAAAGTATTTCTCGACTTTGAACAGTTCCGTCAGCAGTTTGGCGATGTTTCTGTTTTGGATACACCGACTTTCTTTTACGGACTGCGATTAGGGGAAGAAATTGAAGTGGAAATTGAACAAGGGAAAACGCTAATTGTGAAGCTCGTTTCGATTTCTAAGCCGAAGGATGATGGCACGCGGATTGTCTACTTTGAGCTGAACGGTCAGCCGCGGGAAGTGGTGATCAAGGATCTCAATGTTGAAACAAAAACAATTGCCCGTCCGAAAGTCGACCAGAGCAATCCAAATCAAATCGGCGCTTCGATGCCGGGAACGGTTGTGAAAACGCTCGTTGAAAAAGGAGACAAGGTTAAAAAAGGCGATCACCTGATGATCACCGAAGCGATGAAGATGGAAACGACCGTTCAGGCCCAGTTTGATGGGGTCGTCGAAAATGTTTATGTGGAAAGCGGGGAACCGATTTTAACAGGAGATTTGCTGATTGAAGTCACTCCTGTCCAATAAGAGGAGAGCGGGGCAGGCTCCGCGCTTTGCTTCAAGCCGGAGGCAAAAGGTTGTTTTTTACCTTTTGTCTCTGGCTTTTTTACTGGATTCATCCGTTATGTTTCCATGAAGGAACCGGCAACAAAGGCGCCGCAGCGTTTTTGAAAAGATAACAAAGGATAAAATTTTCGGGTTGATTCGAAAAAAGGACGCTATGCGTTTTTCTTATGCTCAGGCGATTTTCGCAGCTGTATAAGAATAAACAATAATGGGTATGAATGACAAAAGGATATCCTCGGCTTTCAGGCCGGCGGATATCCTCATGGAACTGGTCAATACGCCCGCTTGCGAAGTAAAATCATTGCAAGGTAGCAAAGGGCGGAAAATAATGTTGAGATAATAAGAGCGTGCATCAAGCCGATTGTCAAAATCTGATTTTGTGTAAAGACGACGGATACTCCGCTAATGAGCTGCGCTGTAACAAGCAGGAAGCAGATCACACTGATCCAGACAAGCAGCCGCTGCGTTTTGTAATGACGCAGCACCCAGACCATCATCACGAATAAAAGGATTAAAAGAAGAATACCCGCAATACGGTGGATGAAATGAGCGCCGACAGGACCGGTTAATCCCGGGAACAGCTGTCCGTTACAAAGGGGAAAGCCGGCACAGGATAGGGTAGCTTCGGTATGCTTTACATACGCTCCTGTATAAATAACAGCATAGCAGTATGTAATGACAATAAAGAAAAAGGCTTTAAATCGTTTAGTTACGTGCACGGTCACTGGCCGATCCTTTCCATCTTCAAAGGAAAGAATGGTTAAAAGCACAACGGATGCGAGTGACATCGCTGAGATACCGAAATGAAGGGCGAGAATCGTGTTGGATTGACCGAATACGACCGCGCCGGCTCCGAGCAAACCTTGGAAAATAATTAAGATGACGGATAGAATGGCCATCAGCCGCGCTTCCTTGACATGCTTCAGCTGCTTCCACGACCAGATGGCAAGGACGATAATCATCGCGCCAACCAGGCCGGAAACGATCCGATGACTGTATTCGATAATCGTTTCGATTGCCGGACTTGTCGGGATCACTTCGCCGAAGCAGAGCGGCCAGGTTGCTCCACATCCTTCACCGGATCCCGTTTTTGTAACAAGCGCTCCCTGAAGGAGGACGATAAGAATACCAATTGAGGTCAGAATGCCATAAATCTTTAATTTTCTATGCATTCACTCCACCTTTCTTTCTATTTCGAAATGTAAGCCTAAAAAGGAAAATAAACCTTTTTGAATACCCTCTATAAAATTGGTGAAAATTATGCTAGAGTAGGCAAGGGCATTAGATCGCTCAAATTGATCTTATAGAATATCGGACATAAAAGTCAATTTAGCCTGAGTGAAATTTTTATGGCGTTTACAGCAAATGTGAAGATAATGTGAAACTCAGGATTTTAATGAAACGGAGTAGAATTTGATATATAATGTGATTGTGACAGATATTAGGGGAGCTAACATTCGCCTAATTTATTTTTTGTAGAAGAGTATTAAAGAAGGTTAATTCTACAAAGGGGGTGAAGATTTGATGAATAAGACCAATACTGCTTTTGAAGCAACGGACGTGATGTCAGAGTCAACGGTTGCCACTACGCAGCAAAGGTCGTGGAAAGATTATTTAGTACTTGCCAAGCAAGGAATCGTAACTTCCAACTTACTTACGACATTTGCCGGTATTTATTTAGCAGCTGTGTATACAAGCAGTGGAATCGGAGCACATTTGGATGCCATGGTTTTTGGTTTGTTAGGTGCAGCGCTTGTAATGGCAGGAGGCTGTACATTAAATAACTATATTGATCGTGATATTGACCATATTATGGAACGAACGAAAGAACGTCCGACAGTAACTGGACGGTTTTCAGCCAATCATGTTTTAATGGTTGGGTTATTGCAGGCGGCTCTTGGGCTTGTTTTCCTTGCTTTGACGACACCGACTGCTGCTGTCATTGGTCTGATCGGGCTTTTTATTTACGTCGTTTTATATACGATGTGGACAAAGCGCACGACAACCCTTAATACTATTGTAGGTAGTTTCTCAGGTGCTGTTCCGCCACTTATTGGCTGGGCGGCGATCGATGGAAGCCTTCATTCTTATGCATGGCTGTTATTTTTTATTATGTTTTTCTGGCAGCCGCCGCATTTTCTCGCACTGGCAATGAAGCGCGTCGAAGAGTACCGGGCTGCCGGAATTCCGATGCTTCCAGTTGTTGCCGGGTTTGCGATGACAAAGCGTCAAATAGTTGTCTATGTAGCGGCATTGCTGCCTGTCTCTCTTATGCTCTATCCTTTTGGCACTGTTTACACAATCGTGGCTGCGGTGCTTGGGCTTGGCTGGTTAGTTCTTGGAATTGCCGGCTTTAAGATGAAGGATGATATAAAATGGGCCAGACTGATGTTTGTCTACTCATTAAACTATTTAACGATTCTATTTGTTCTCATGGTCATTGTTCACCTTTTTTAAGTGAGGGAACGATGATTATAGATATAACTATTTGTAGTGATGAGCTACGTTATGAAAGTGAGGTTGGATTGTCAGATGAAACTAAGGAAAACCGTATGGCGTTTTCTACCTCTCTCGTTGTTAGTCTTTTTGCTAACTGGCTGTCTGGGAGAAACAAACTTAACTGCCCTCGATCCAAAGGGGCCGCAGTCACAATGGATTTTTGACAAAATGCTTTTATCTTTGTATGTTATGGCATTTGTCTCAATTGTCGTATTTGCAATCTTTTTCATTATCCTTGCAAAGTATCGTCGTAAACCTGGTGACGATGAGCTTCCTAAACAAGTACACGGGAATACGGCACTTGAAATCACTTGGACAGTTATTCCGATTATCTTGTTAATCATTCTTGCTGTTCCAACAATTACGGGAACGTTTATGATGGCAGATGACGAACCGGATCCTGAAGTAGGGGAGAATACTGTCGAAATTAAAGTTACAGGTCACCAGTTCTGGTGGCAGTTTGATTATGAGGATGAAGGATTTACTGCTGGTCAGGAAGTGTACATACCTGTCGGTGAGAAGGTGCTATTTGAATTGCATGCACAAGATGTTATGCACTCCTTCTGGGTTCCGGCATTAGGTGGTAAGGTTGATACGATTCCTGGTATTACGAATCATCTATGGTTAGAAGCAGATGAGCCAGGCACTTATAAAGGGAAGTGTGCCGAGCTTTGTGGTCCTGCTCATGCCTTGATGGACTTCAAAGTCATCGCTCTTGAGCGCCCTGAGTATGATCAATGGGTTGCAAACATGCAGGCTGAAGTTGAAGAGCCGACGGATGCCCTTGCTCAGCAAGGTCGCGAGCTTTTCGGCGCTGACGGCTTAGGCTGTATTGGCTGTCACGCTGTTGGCGGAACAGGTACTGCTGCCGGTCCGGCTTTGACAAACTTTGGTGATCGTGAAGTTATTGCGGGTTATCTTGAAAATGATGATGAGCATCTTGCTGCGTGGATTCGTGATCCGGCGTCATTGAAGCAAGGTAATAACATGCCTTCTTTCCCGCAAATTAGTGACGAAGAAATGGAAGCACTTATTGCTTACCTTCGTTCGCTATCTGTGAATGAACAATAAAGACAAATCGATAAAAGAGGAGGTTAACCCTTTGGCTACACATAAACAGGAAAAAAGCGTCGTCTGGGATTGGTTAACAACGGTTGACCATAAAAAACTCGGTATAATGTACTTGATCGCCGGGGCGCTTTTCTTTGTTAAAGCTGGTGTAATGGCGCTTTTTATGCGGATCCAGCTCATGTATCCTCAAATGGATTTCTTAAGTGGGCAAACATTTAACGAATTCATTACGATGCATGGTACGATCATGCTCTTTTTAGCGGCTACACCTTTGTTATTCGGGTTTATGAACTTTGTGATTCCCCTCCAAATCGGAGCGCGGGATGTGGCGTTTCCATTTGTAAACGCCCTTGGCTTCTGGATTTTCATGGCCGGTGGACTTTTGCTTAGCACAAGCTGGTTCTTTGGCGGCGGTCCGGATGCTGGTTGGACAGCGTATGTTCCGTTATCAAGCCGTGATTATGCCGGGCTTGGACTGGATTTTTACGTGCTCGGTCTTCAAGTAGCGGGTATTGGTACGCTTGTATCAGCGATTAACTTTCTAGTAACGATTGTGAACATGCGGGCTCCTGGTATGACAATGATGCGTTTACCATTGTTTGTCTGGACATCGTTTGTTACATCAACATTGATTTTATTTGCTTTCACACCACTTGCTGCTGGTCTTGCTCTTCTAATGCTTGACCGTCTCTTTGATGGGCAGTTCTTCATACCGAGCATGGGTGGTAACGCTGTAATCTGGCAGCATATTTTCTGGATTTTTGGTCACCCTGAGGTATATATTCTTGTATTGCCGGCCTTCGGTATTATTTCAGAAGTTATTCCGGCCTTCTCAAGAAAGCGTTTGTTCGGTTATACAGCTATGGTATTTGCGACAATGATCATCGCCTTCCTAGGCTTCATGGTTTGGGCTCACCACATGTTTACAGTGGGTATGGGACCTGTTGCAAACTCCATTTTTGCGGTGGCGACGATGACAATCGCCGTTCCGACCGGTATTAAGATCTTTAACTGGCTTTTCACGATGTGGGGCGGGAAGATTACATTTAATACAGCGATGCTGTTTGCTTCTTCTTTCGTACCGACATTCGTACTTGGTGGGGTAACAGGGGTTATGCTTGCGATGGCGCCGGTCGACTACCTGTATCATGACACATACTTTGTTGTTGCCCACTTCCACTACATTATCGTTGGTGGTATCGTTCTTTCCTTATTTGCCGGATTATTTTACTGGTATCCGAAAATGTTCGGTCATAAGTTGAACGAAACGCTTGGTAAGCTGTTTTTCTGGATTTTCTATATTGGCTTCCATTTAACATTCTTTATCCAGCATTTGCTAGGACTAATGGGTATGCCGCGTCGTGTATACACGTATCTTGGCGACCAAGGGCTTGATGCTTTTAACTTTATCAGTACGATCGGGACATTCTTCATGTCAACAGCGGTCATTATCCTGGTAATTAACATCATTTACTCTGCGTACAAAGGAGAGCGCGTCACAGTTGCTGACCCTTGGGATGCTCGTACGCTTGAATGGTCAATTCCAACTCCGGTACCTGAGTATAACTTTGCACAAACTCCACAGATTCGTTCTTTGGATCCACTTTTCTACGAAAAGGTGCATGGTGACGGGACAATGAAGCCGGCTGAACCGCTTGGTGAGATTCATATGCCGAACGGCTCGATTTTACCGTTAATTATGGCAGTTGGTCTTTACTTTGCTGGTTTTGGCTTTATCATGCTAAACATGGAAAATCCGCTTATTAGTCCTTGGATTGTAGCGGTTGGCGGTTTGGCGATTACATTCGGTTGTATGTTTATTCGTTCAGTCAAAGAAGACCACGGCTATCATATTCCTGTGGAAACGATTAAAGCTGATTTGCAGTCGAAAGGAGGGAACTAAGAAATGGCGGGTGCAGTTGACACTTCAAAAGGGCTTCCTTCGCATCCTGAGAGAGCGACATTGGAAGGGAAAAACAAGTTTCTCGGTTTCTGGTTCTTCCTTGGTGGTGAAACAATTCTGTTTGCAACGTTCTTTGGAACGTACTTAGGGCTAAGAAATGGGATTGCTGATGGTCCATCTTCTCAGGAGATGTTCCAGCTCCCATTAGTCTTTATTATGACAATGCTTCTTTTAACAAGTAGTTTGACGAGTGTGCTGGCAATGTTTGCCATGAAGAAAAACAAATTCGGCACTTTCAAAATCTGGATGTGGATTACAGTCCTTCTGGGACTTGGCTTCCTAGGATTCGAAATTTTTGAGTTCTATGAGTATGTCCATCATGGATTCGGTTATACAACAAGTGCGTTTTCTTCATCGTTTTTCACATTGGTTGGTCTGCATGGAGCTCACGTAACCTTTGGATTGTTCTGGATTATGACGCTTCTCATTCGCTATAATAAGAGCGGAATTACGTTAACAAATGCTCCTAAATTTTATGTTGCCTCGTTATATTGGCACTTTATCGACGTAGTGTGGGTATTCATCTTCACTGTCGTTTATCTTATGGGAGTAGGAGGTTGATCGTATGGCAGATAACTTAAGTCAACCATTTGAGAAAAGTGCAATGACAGAAGAAGAAAAGCGTAAAACGAACAAAGAGATTCGTCGGCAAATTATTGTGTTTGCGTTAATGATCTTTTTGACGATTATTGCTTTTTTAGCGGTGAGTGCTGATATTATTCCAAGAACATTTGCCGTGCCGTTCATCTTGATTTTAGCTGTAATCCAGCTTGCGCTTCAGTTGCTGTTCTTCATGCATCTGAAAGATAAGGATCACGGTTGGGCGACAGCATTTATGGTATCTGGAATCTTTGTTACGATGCCGACAATTGCTGCGCTAATGTTACTTCTTGGTGTTGTGAAATATTAAGCTGATTTTAGAGGGCATCCGAAAGCGAACGCTTTGAGGATGCCCTCTGTCATGTTCATAAGATTGTAAATGCTTTAATTTTAGCAACGGCTGCCGGTCATGTATAATATGAAAGAAAGAGAAAAGGAGTGATTCATATGAAGGAAACGGCAATCGACCGTCCCCATAAAAAACGCAATTATAAACCGGCTATTATTATTATTACCATTCTTGTGAACGGATTGGTCGTTATTCTGTCCGGACTGCCTGGATACGAAAATTTCACTGCGTTCGATGTCACGATTTTGCCGATGATGAATGCGATCTTTAACAGCTTTACTTTCTTATTTTTAGTAGCGGCTCTTGCAGCGATTTTAAAAAGAAATGTCACCGTCCACCGGCGCTTTATTTATGCCGCTTTTGTTACGACGACATTGTTTCTCGTTACGTATGTAACGTATCATTTCCTCTCGCCTTCCACTCCATATGGAGGGACAGGCTTCATGGCGGGGCTGTATTACTTTATTTTGATTACCCATATCGTCCTTGCTGCCGTTATTGTACCGCTTGCTTTAACAGCGGTCGCCAGGGCATGGAATCTGGAAAATGAACGCCACCGCAAAATCGCGCGCTGGACGATGCCGATTTGGCTCTATGTCAGCCTGACAGGAGTTGTCGTCTACTTGATGATCTCCCCGTATTATTGAGCTTGAGATTGATAGTTAAAGGGGAGCTTTTTCCCTTTTTGTCTCAAGCTTCAAAGCAGTGCATCACCCATTGGAGGTAGCTGAGTTCGGTGTAAATGAAAGAGGCTGGGCAAAAAGGTTGTTTTTTCCTTTTGCCCAGCCCTTTCTTATACTTTAAAGTTCATTTTGATAATCCCGGCTTCTTTCGCAGATGTAAAGGCAATCACAATCAGTGGGCCGATGATAAAGCCCATGACCCCGAACAGCATCAGACCGAGGTACATCGCAATTAAGGTTGCCAGCGGGGAAAGGCCAATCTGCTGACCCATTACTTTTGGTTCTACTGTCCGCCGGATGATAAGCAGGATCGCGGCAAGAATGAGCAATTGTGTACCGATCGCGATATTGCCAGCCACTAATTGAAAAATGGCCCATGGGGCTAAGATGACAATGGAACCGATGAGCGGGATGAAATCAACAATCCAAATGATGAACGCCATCAATAGCGCAACTTCGGGTGCAATGAGCAAAAGACCGAGCAGCGATACGATAAAGATAATAATACTGACAAGGAACTGTGCTTTTATGAAGCCCCATACGACATAACGTAGACGGGAGGTCATAAAATTGACCTTCTCTTTCGTTTTGTCGGAAAGGTAAGCAAACAGTTTTACTTTTAAGCTTGGCAGCTCGAGCATAAACAGAAACAAGGCGATTAAATAAACAAGGAACGTAACAAGATATCCCGGAATGCTGGAAATGACCGAAGCGATATCATTGATTAAATTACGGTCACTGATCGTCGCCCGCATTTCATTTAATGCTCTCGTAACCTGAATATTAATTTCCTCAACGATTTCAGGAGGTAAGTTTTCGTATTCGTTTTCTAAATTGCGTTGCATGTTTAGCCAGGCGCGATTTAGATCATTAATATATTGCGGCAGGTTTTCAACAATGGCGGTGCCTTGCGTCACAACCTGCGTCGTTAAGTAGTAGCCTGATAATCCGATAAAACAAACAAACAGGGTGAAGATAATCATTACGGCTATATTCCGTTTCAATTTAGCCCGCTTTTGCAGCATATAAACTGCAGGTGACAAAATCAGAGCGGTCACAAAGGCTGTAATCAGCGGTAGAGAGACTGGTAAAATAAAGTAGGCTAATACAACTAAGATGATGATTGTAAGCAATATTAGAAATGTTCGTTTTGTCAGTAGTGCTGCCAATTTGGGACTCCTCTCATACACAATACAAGCTATCTTTATTATAGTATGAAGCAGAAACATTTAACAGTGACAACCGTTTTAAATTTTTACCGTGTTCACATTACTTTCTTCACTCCGGCGGACCAAAGCTCGGGATGTATGCTATAATCAGCAAGACTGAAGAATCAGAGATAAACAAAACAAGGGGTTTTATCGTGAAAAAGTTCATTGTACTGTCGCTTTTTATGTTCCTATCCATTATATGCACGGCCTGTTTTTCCACCGAGCCGGAGCAATTGATTGAAGCGGATGACGAGCTGACCGCAGAGGTGGCGGCTTTTGCCGAAGCATATAAGAAATCTATGGTAGATGCTGTAAATACAGGTGACTTCAATCAGATGGAGCCATTCTTAATTACGAATAACAGCTATTACCATTCGCTGCGCCGCTATGTTGAAGAACTGCATAGTGAACAGGTTACAAAAACGTTAGAAAACTTCCGTATTGATAAAGTGTATGTCGATGAAATTGACGAAATTCATGCTGATGTTTATGAAAAAGTCATCATACACCGGACTGAAGACGAAACGATTGAGAGAAACGTCCGGTACGAGATGGTTCGCGGTGGGGATGATGGCCTGCGCATTGTCACGATCAGGGAAAGACGGTAAGCTTTTCCCGCGTCCTGTTTAAAAAGGCTGACCCATGATTCGCGGGACAGCCTTTTTCTTATTTCTCGTTTTCTTCAAGCATTTTCTTTAACAGCTCAAGCTTCTTGTTGCATTTGTCAATAATTGGATGAGGGAAGGTTTCTCCTTCATATTCCACACCATGTGGATAATAGTGTTTGCCAAGAATAGGTGTCATCAGCTTGATAATCGTATCATCGTGCGGAATATCACCTTTAATGGCATATGCCGGCAAACGCAAGTAATAGATGTCATCCTGATTTACAATTTTGTAATCAAACATGACACGCTCATAATCCCACTGTCCTGCGTGCACAAGACCGATTGATTCTGCAGCGTGGCGGACAGTTTCAAATTTAAATTCTTTATCTGCAAGTCCTATATGCTCGAATTTCACTACGAATACGCCTCCAATTCATTATATGTACTCTACTTATGATAGTATGAAAAAGCTTCGGTTGCAACGTTTGAATGGTGAATGTTTTATGGAGATTGAAATGTGGAAGAAAAGGGTAGAGCATTCGGGTGAGAATCGGTCTTCACGAAGCGGTTGACGGGTGATTCGACACCGTCATCGTGAGAAAGACAGAAGGTTACATTGTTAGTGAAAGGAGTCAGGTAAAAGACTTCGAAATAGATAAGAGGTAGAAGTAGCCGCAGCAAAAAGGAGAGGGTTGATTTGAAAAAGGGTTTTGTTATTGGAATCGGCATCTGTTTATTTGTTTTTCTGATCGCTTTTGAGACGATGTTTGCACAGCAAATCAAGGAATGGTTTAGCTCTCCTTCAAGGGTGACAGAGGTTGTTGAGGAGCCTGAAGAGCAAACTGGAGATAGAGAAGAGCTTTTAGCAGCAGAGGAAAATCACAGCCCGAGCATAGATGCGATTGGCCTGATCGGAATGCGGGAGGAGGAAGTAAGACAGCAGTATGGTGAGCCCGCGCGAATAGATCCTTCCGCCTATGGCTATGATTGGTGGATTTATCCTTTATCCGAGTTGTCCTACATGCAGGTTGGGATTGACGATGCGCAAGTAGTGACGGCCTTTATTGCTGGTGATCTTCTGGGGGATTTAGGCTTTCTCGACAGGGGGGAGTCGTACGCTGAAATAAACGAAAGTCTCTCGTTTGCTAAAGAAGTCGATGTGAACTGGAGCTTTCGTTTTCAGCTGTCGGACGAAGATTTGCAGATGCGTCCGCTCATTCAACTGGAAGATCAATGGCTTCAGCTTTATTTTGATACATTTACCGGAGAGCTATCAAGTGTCCGGCTCCTGACGGAAGAAGTTCTGCTTTTGCAGCGCCCTTATTCGGTTACCTATCGTGGAGATTTACCTGACGCTCCTGAGCTGACGGCCCAACAATGGGCGGAGATTGAAGAAGGCGAGGCGAGACAAATTTTTGATCTGACAAACTTGATCCGGCACCAGCACGGGCTCGCTCCAGTGGAATGGGATGCCGAGGTGGCGAACGTCGCTTATTTGCACAGCAAGGATATGAATCAGGGAAATTACTTTTCCCATACATCTCCCACTTACGGCGAGCTAGGCGACCGTTTCGAAAATGGAGGGATTCCCTTTAGAGCGGTTGGAGAGAATATAGCAGCGAAGTATGTAGACGGAATAGCCGCCGTCGAAGGCTGGCTGAACAGCGAAGGACACCGGGCGACACTGCTCCACGAAGAATTCACCCACCTCGGCGTCGGCGTCTATCAGGATTACTACACCCAAAACTTCATGACCCCGTTTGAATTATAAGAGGCTGGGACAAAGGGTTGTTTTTTGACCTTTTTCCCAGCCTCTCTAAGCAATGAGCGAGAAGCCATTGCCGTGGGCCAGGACGCTTTTTTCTGAACTGCCTTTTTCATCTTCCCGCGTGCGAAAAAAATTTAAAAAATGGGCGAACCAAGGACTAGGCTCATTTGTAAGCTATAGTATGACAGGAAAAAGAAGGTGAATTTAATGGAGAAAAATCAGGAATTACACCCTTCTGTTCAGCAATTTAAAGAGTTTATGAAACAGCATCCGGCGTTAATCGCTGAAGTGAAAGCCAACCGCCGTTCGCTTCAAACAATTTATGAAGAATGGTCCATATTGGGACCGGAGCATGAGCAATGGCAAACCTATCGTTCAGTGAAAGCCGAGGCCGCACAGGAACCGGTTGAAGAGGAAACGGCCTCGAATTCCAATTCAACGGCTTCTGATACGCTTGGTCAAGTGATGGGACTGATTCGGCGGATGAACGTCCAAGACTTGCAAAATCATTTAGCTCAGTTCAGCTCGGTGCTGGCAAATGTCCAAAATGTCATTCAGACGTTCCAGCGTCCATCGAATCAGCCTTCCCAGAAACCGCAGGATCATCCATTTTCATTTCGCCGGGATTAAGAAGGAGGGGAAGTAAGTGAGACGCGATGTGCTGCAAGTGCTGCAAGCTTCGCCTGAACTGCGACAATATGTCAGACAGCACCCGGTCTGGTATCGTCGCCTGGCCAGAGATCCGGGGCAATTGCAGGCAATGGAGAAGGAAGCGAATTATTTTTACGGTCGGACATTACCGCAACGGGTGGAGAAAATGCAAAATCAGCTTGGATTGGCGATGATGATGATTGAGATGCTAAGAATGGGGCAGGCAACGGTGGCGCAAGCTCAGGGCGGCCAGTAAAATCAACGAATAGTCAGCTTGCGGGAGGAGACCCTACAAATAGGAAGGAGTGGTCTTCATGAAGCAGGCATGGCTAACGTTCTTACTTTTCATCTCACTATGTGCGGGCACTCCCGATGCTGAAGCGGCCGATGAGACCGTTCATTCATCTTCGGTTCGTGTCACTCCCTTGCAAAATATTGAAGTGATCGAAATTAAATCAGAGCAGGAGCTTGTTGTAACTCATAAGGTGAAAGATGGAAGGATCTATGTCGAATGCTTTCTCAATGATTTTGTGCTTTCAGAGGAAAAGGCTGGATCTTTGCACGAGCAAGGTGAAGGCCATCTGCGCTTATATGTCGATGATGAGCATGTTGCGACCTTGTTCGAAGCGGCATTTATCATTGAAGGATTGGCACCGGGAGAGCATACCATTACAGTTTCGGCTGTGAAAAATGATCGCTCTCCATACGGATTTGATTCAACCTTTTCCGTTACTGTTTAACTAGCCCGGTAATATATTTGTAAATATGCTGTTCGACGGAGACACCGAGCTGCTGAAAGCCCTGGTTGCCAAAAAGCGTGTTGAATTCCAAAAAATAAAATTTGCCTCCGGCAGATACAAGGTCAAAGCCGGCATGATTGATGCCAAGCTGTCTGGCTGTCTGCTGGACAAGCGTTACCGCATCCTCCGGTATGTCCTCAAACGAAATACGAGCGCCCTGGGCGACGTTATTGCGGAACGAATTGCGCTCATTAATCCGCCAATAGGAGGCAATCACCTCATCACCGACAACGCAAATCCGCAAATCACGGTCAATCGGTAAATATTCCTGTACATAGAAGTAAGGGTTGTTTTCGGCATATTGATAAAACTGCTGATGATCCTCGATTAAAAAAACGCCTCTGCCCATTGAATTGCGAATTTCTTTGGCGACAAAAGGAAAGGGAAATTCAGCGAAAACGCGATTAATATTGTCGTCGTTTCGGCCAAGGATAACCGTCTTCGGTACATGCTCGGGGCATACGCTCCAAAGCGCGCGGGTTACTTCGATTTTATTGAAGCCAAGCTGAATCGACTGAATGCTTGGAAAAATAGTTTTTTTCATCCCGTAAACAAGAGCATTAACCTGCCAGTTTTCAGGGAAAAGGCAAATGTCAGCTTCCGCAATTTTGCCACGTTCCTCAAACATATGCTCAGGCTTGACATAATTAATGCCCGGAATGCCGATTGTACGAAACGGATTAAAGGTAACAATCTTCAATGTGTACGCCCCTTCTTCTCTCATTTTTACATAAGTCGAATGAATTATAGTCATAGAATGCCGGATTGTCAATGCTTTGGGATGGGGCTTGAATGGGAAAGGAATCATTCGGGATGCCCGGTTGAATCGTTCGTATTTTTTACAAGACGTGGTATAATGCATGGGAGGAGGTGTGGTGAATGCTTGTAACCATGTCGACATTGGAATTAATGGAAGAAACGGACGCGTTAAGTCAAGCGATTCTCTTGTCAGAGCCGTTTTCTGAGTATAAACGTGCGAAAAATGAATTGCAAGAAGATAAAGAAGCGCAGGAGTGCATTCGGCGGTTTAATGCAGTCAAGGAGCAGTACGAGGATGTGCAGCGCTTCGGGAAGTACCATCCTGACTATAAGCGGATTTCCACGGAGATTCGCGAACGGAAGCGTGAGATGGACGTCATGCCAACCGTAGTCGCCTTTAAAAAGGCGGAGCGTGAGCTGGAGTCGCTGTTGAATGAGGTCAGTGAGATCATAGCCCACGCGGTGTCGCCGACGATAAAAGTACCAACAGGAAATCCTTTCTTCGATTCGATGTCCTGCAGCGGCGGCTGCGGTTCCGGCGGCAGCTGCAGCTGTGGCGGATAAGAAAGCCGGCAAAAAGAAGATTGAAGAGCAGAAACGGTCCATGTTACAGTAGAAAGAGATGAATAAAAGGAGATAAATTATGCTAAGTTCAAAGCGCCAGGGGATTGCCGTATGGCTGACTTCTCTTAAATTTGCCAGACAATTACGCCGGTTTGGACATGTTCACTATGTCTCAAAAAAAATGAAGTATGTCGTCTTTTATTGTGATCAGGAAAAAGTGGAAGACACGATCAAGAAGCTCGAGTCCTTTCATTTTGTCCGGGAAGTAAAGCCGTCAATGCGACCGTTTATTGCGACGGAGTTTCAAAATGCGAAGCCTGACAGAGCAAAGGAATATGATTATAAAATGGGGATTTAAGAGTGTTCAAGCTTTACGGGCACTCCTCTTTTTTGCATTTTTCGTATGGATTTCCGGAAATGACCGTGTCGCCAGTTTTCTCAGGTTCATGCCAGCAAAGACAAGCATTGCAGCGTGCCCCCCATCCCAGTAGCGAACCCTGGTTACTAACAAAAAGGCCAAGAGGAGAGGTTGGATGAAATAAACAGCTTCCCGCGGAGAGTGAGGGCTATGCTCTCATGTAGTGGAAATACTTTTGTCTCCCGAAAATCAACCGTTGCCTAAACAGCAGGAAAATCGAAGAAATGTATGAAAACCCGCTCAATCCCTTCGCTAAGCATAGGAGAAGCGAGTTGTATATTTCGCAAAACGAAATATACAATAGAAATAAGGAAGTGATTCGAATGAGCGGGTGGAAGCGAAATTTATATATTTTAATGATCTGTCAATTTCTTGTGATGAGTGCCATGACGATGATTATGCCTTTTCTTCCTCTCTATTTGCAGGAGCTCGGGGTAAATGACCCCGCGGCTGTTGGCTTGTGGGCCGGGGTGATCTTCGGCGCAAACTTCTTGACGGCATTTTTATTTTCTCCGTTCTGGGGGCGCTTAGCTGATCGATACGGGCGGAAAATGATGATTTTACGTTCCGGCTTCGGCATGGCGCTGATTGTCAGCTTAACAGGCTTTGCAACGGGGCCGGTGTCTCTCCTTCTTCTGCGCCTTGCAAACGGGGTGATTGCCGGGTTTATCCCGGCTTCAATTGGCCTTGTTGCGACAAATACGCCGAAGGAGAAGGCGGGGCACGCGCTCGGACTTCTGCAGGCAGGAACGGTCGCCGGGGCGATATGCGGTCCGTTGATTGGAGGCGTCCTGGCACAGGCTTTCGGTTTCCGGATGATTTTCTTTGTAACAGGAACAGGGCTGCTTGTGGCAACGCTTGTCGTGTTTTTTTTCGTTCGGGAATCCTTTACACCGGCAGAGGTCACTGAAAAGACAAATACATGGCAGGAATGGAAGCAGATTACCGGACATCGGCCTGTCCTTGCGATCTATTTTGTCATCTTTTTCATTCAGCTGGCGATTATGGGTGTCAATCCACTGCTTTCGATTTTTGTGGAAGAGCTGACCTCTCCGGAGCAGGCCGCCTTATTTGCCGGTCTCGCTGTTTCTGTGCTTGGCTTTGGCAATATGCTCGGATCGTCACAGCTTGGCAAGCTCGGGGATAAGGTTGGGGCGCATCATGTCCTGATTTATGCTCTGCTTGGGGCAGCCTGCTTTTCGATTCCACTGGCTTTTGTGACAGAGGTTTGGCAATTGATCTGTTTGCGCTTTTTTATCGGGCTTTGTCTCGGAGGACTTTTGCCTTGTGCCAATACGTTGATCCGGCTTCACGCGCCGGGCGGAATGGAGAGCCGGACATATGGCTTTTCCAACAGTGCGATGTATTTAGGAAATATGCTTGGCCCGGTACTTGGCGGCTCGGTTGTCGCCACGGCGGGAGTGCGCGGTCTGTTTCTCATTTCGGCATTGCTGCTGCTCGGCAATGTGCTGCTCGTCAAAAAGAAAGTGATTCCACCTGCCAGCCGGCGTTTTCGTGCGGAACAACAACGAAATCAAAAAGCGTTGTCATAAAGAAAGGAGGCTGTGCCAAAAGGTTGGTTTTACCTTTTGGCACAGCCTCTAAGCAATGAGCGGAACCGCCACGATTTGTTAAAGCCCGTTGTGAGTGGGTTTCTCACAACGGGCTTGTGGCGTGTGGAGCCATTGCCAGTAGGTCCAAAGCTAGTTTTGGACCAAGACCTTGTTTTTATAGTAGGAAAGCAAAGACTCTTTGTTTTTTGGCTATTGGAGGGGCGGGATAAAACGGTTGAGGCGAAGAACGCCGATCACATATTGAAAATAAAGCTCAAGCTCGTTAAAGTCCGCGGAAGGTTTAACTTCAAGCCGGTGAATCGGGGCGTCAAGTTCACGGGAAAGCTGCTCGAACAGCTGATAGCGCTCTGTTTCTTTTTCTTCCGGTGGGTAAACGCCTTCCAGTGAAAGGTAGAGCGGCATCAGCTTACCTGGTTCGGCAGGCTGCAAAATAACGACCAGCGAAGACTTTTTCTGCCCGGAAATGACCGTATCGAGCTGAACGAGCCGCAGAAGCCGGCGCTGGTTTGTACGGGCGATTTCAAACAGCTCATATAAATCGGTATAGCCTTCCCCTAATAAAATAAAGCGTTGAATCATTGTTATGCCTACTTTCCATTTAGATTCTAGCTGAAAATGTAGCAGACTTTGGCGGTTTTGTCGAGAAAAAAACCTCACAAGGATGTCCTTGTGAGGTGCCTATATGCATATATTCATATGCTTGTAGGCTATGGGAGAGGAGAAACCGGAGGAAGAACTTATGGGGAAACGTAAGCCTTCTCCGCGGTTGTCGTAACACTAACAAGAGTGCTACTACTGTCAGTATGGACGAATTCGGCTTGCTTCATACATAAAAATCAAATGAGAAACAGAAGAGGATAATGACTCTTTTTTATGGTAGGATGAAAGAGGTAATTTCGGAGAAGAAGCAGGTGAAGATGGTATGAGAGTCATATCTGGAAACAAGAAGGGACTGCCTTTGAAGGCTGTGCCCGGCAGCTCGACGAGGCCGACGACGGATAAGGTGAAGGAGTCGATTTTTAATATGATTGGGCCGTACTTTACCGAAGGCCGGGCCCTCGATCTTTATGCGGGCAGCGGAGGGCTTGGAATTGAGGCATTGAGCAGGGGAGTGGAGCAGGCGATTTTCGTCGATCAAAACCGTAAAGCGGTGGAAGTGGTCAAGCAGAATTTAGCGGATTGTGAACTGACTGACCGGGCTGAGGTGTATCGAAATGAAGCGTCGCGCGCCTTGAAAGCGTTGTTAAAAAGAAAACTGACTTTTTCCCACGTCTTTCTCGACCCGCCTTACGCAAAGCAGAATCTCGTTAATGAAATTCGGATTCTTCAGGATTTTGGCCTGCTGGGGCCTGCATGTACGATCGTCTGTGAGCATGACCGGGCTGTGGAGCTGCCTGATTGCATCGGTGATGTGAACAAGCAGCGCAGTGAAACGTACGGAGACACAACAATTACGATCTACAACTATACGGTTGAAGGAGGAAGAATGGATGACTAGTATTGCCGTGTGTCCAGGAAGCTTTGATCCTGTCACGTTAGGACATATTGATATTATTTCAAGAGGGGCGGCGGTGTTTGATAAAGTGATTGTCGCTGTCTTACATAATCGTAACAAGCAGCCGCTTTTCTCAGTCGAAGAACGCCTCGCTTTGCTCCGGGAAGCGACGAAGCATATTGAAAATGTCGAAGTCGACGCCTTTAACGGCCTGTTGATCGATTACATGAAAACAAAAAAGGCGCAGACGATTATTCGCGGTCTGCGGGCTGTTTCTGATTTTGAATATGAGATGCAGGCCGCTTCGATCAATAAGAAGCTTGGCCCGGAAATTGAAACCTTTTTCATGATGACGAATCATCATTATTCGTATTTAAGCTCAAGCATTGTTAAAGAGGTAGCCAAATACGATGCCGATGTCTCTGATATTGTTCCCGAGGTGGTCGCAGCCGCTTTGAAGGAAAAATTCAGCAAGTCTTAAACAAAAACTGTGGCTTCGAGAGGCTGGGTCAAAAGGTTGTTTTTTTACCTTTTGCCCAGCCTTGCTAGTTTTGTCTCAAGCTTTTCTCTTTATTCGCTCTTCAATGTCCGCGACGCCGTCAACAAAATGAAAATGACAAGCATCAAAAGGGTAAAGACGGAGCCATATTGACTGAACGGCTGCCATATCGTTTGAATCCACTGTCCGGACGGAGCGTCGAGAAAGACGGGAAGGCTTGGGCGAAAGTCGGAGCCTGCTTGCTGATTTACGTAAAGCGGCTTCCACAGGAGAAAGACGAGAACCGCTGCGAAAAAGCCGTGAAAGATGCGGGCGATAAAAAACGGTTTAAAGCGAATGTCAGTTTCCGCTAAAATGCTGGCGACCTGAGCCTGGATCGAAAATCCGCTGAAAGCGAGAAAGAAGCTCGTGACGATGATTTGCTGCAGCAGCTCGGCATTGGTCACTTGACTGACCATCTGCGCCCCTAATGTAATTTCAAACAAGCCGGAAATGAGCGGAATGCTTAAATCGTTTGGTAAATGAAAAAAAGCGAGTATAATAGAACAAAATGAAGCTAATACGGCCTGAATTCCGACCAGGCTCAAGATTTTGTTCAATACGGAAAACAAAATAATAAATCCGCCGATCATTAAGAGCGTCCGCACTGAAGAATGAACAGCATCGCCAAGCAGCTTGCCGATTGGCCGGCCGTCGCGGATCCGTTCTTCATGCATCAGCTTTAGCGCATGCGACAGGCCGCGGAAGGGAGGGCGCTCGACGGAATGCTTGGCCTCTTCATCGCGGCCGTGGAACCGCATTAACAGTCCGACGCAAATGTTGCCGATGTAATGCGCGAGGGCAAGGACAATGCCTAACGAGGCGTTGTGAAAAAAGCCGACCGCGATCGCGCCGAAAATAAATAATGGATTGGATGAGTTTGTGAAGCAGACGAGCCGCTCGGCTTCAATTTTTGTCACTTTTTTTTCCTGGCGCAGGCGGGCCGTAATTTTGGCTCCGGCCGGGTTTCCTGAAGCAAGTCCCATGGCCCAGACGAATCCACCGACGCCGGGAACCCGGAAAAAAGGCCGCATCAACGGTTCAAGCAAGGTCCCGATAAAGGTAACGACGCCAAAGCCGATTAACAGTTCAGAAACGATAAAAAAGGGCAGCAAAGAGGGAAAAACGACATCCCACCACATCTCCATACCACGAATCGAAGCATCGAGCGATTCCTTTGGATAGAGCATTAACGAAGCTGCTAATATCATGCTTACCATGGCAAGCAAAAAGGTTTTGGTGATGGATAAGGACATCAATATATGGCCTCCTTCATGAACATAAGCATACGTGAGACATGAATTTTAGAAACATGTCCGTTCATTTAACTATACGTATACAAGCCCGTAATAGACCATATCATTGAAAATAAGTTCTGAATGAAAGTGGAGAGATGGCGGTGAAACAAATGCGTCCTAAAATCGGTCTCGCTTTAGGGTCTGGCGGAGCGCGCGGCTATGCTCATATCGGTGTGCTGAAGGCGTTGCAAAGTGAAAATATCCCGATTGACATGATAGCCGGAAGCAGCATGGGTGCGCTGGTCGGCAGCTTGTACGGCGCGGGCCAATCGGTTGCTCATTTGGAAAGGTTCGCGACTTTATTTCGACGGAAATACTACCTTGATTTAACCGTGCCAAAGCTTGGTTTCGTCATGGGGGTAAAGGTGAAAGAGCTGATCAGGCTGCTGGCCAAACATAAACATGTCGAGGAGCTTGACCCGCCTGTGGCGATTGTCGCCACAGATATTAAAAAAGGCGAGCGCGTCGTCATCCGCTCAGGGGATGTCGCCGCGGCGGTGAGAGCGAGCATTGCCATTCCGGGAATTTTCGTTCCGGAAGAATGGAATGGACGAATGCTTGTCGATGGCGGCGTGATAGACCGCGTTCCGGTTTCGGTTGTAAAAGAAATGGGAGCAGACATTACGATCGCCGTTGATGTATCTTATTTCCGCACGGAGCCGGAGCTCGGGACGATCTATGATGTGATCATGCAGAGCATGGATATTATGGCGCGTGAAATGATCCGTTCCCAGGAGATGAACAGCTCAGTAATGATCAGGCCGATCATCAAGCATTCAAGCTCGCTTGATTTTTCCGGCGTTGTACAGCTGATCGCCTGTGGAGAAGCCGCAACAAAAGAAAAAATGGCTGCAATCAAACAATGTATTCGCGAGTGGGAGGAAAGACATCAATGACACAAACGAAACCGTTACTTAAGAAAAGATGGATTTTTTTATTGGCTGCTTTGCTTTTTATCCATTTCTTTCAGCTTCCGTATTATTATTCGCAGCCCGGCGGAGCACTGGCCCTCGATCAGGTGATCGAAGTGGAAGATGGCTTTCGCGAGGACGGCTCGTTTATGCTGACAACCGTGCAAATGGGAAAAGCCAATTTATTATTTTATGTCTGGGCCCATTTCAGTCCTTACCGGATGCTGTATCCGGAAGAGCAGCTGCGCTTTGAAGGAGAAACGGATGAAGAGTATGAGCATCGGCAATTAATGGCGATGACGAACTCGCAGGAAACAGCGAAAATCGTCGCCTATGAGCATGCCGGTAAAGAAATTGAGTATGTACATAAAGGGGTTCTTGTCACAACGTTAATCGAAGGAATGCCGGCAGACGGCGTCCTCCAGCGAGGCGATCATATTGTGGAAGTCGACGGGACGCCGGTGCAAACTGCGGAGCAGCTAATTGAACTGCTCAATGGTAAAACAGCCGAGGATCAAGTCCGGCTGTCTGTTAACCGCAATGGACGCGTTGAGCAGGTTGAGCTCGGCTTTGCTCCATTTCCCGAGGAATTCGGACTGACGGATGAACGGGTCGGAATTGGCATTTCCGAACCCGTAACTGATCGCGAGCTGACATTTACGCCGGATGTTCAGATTGATACAAGTCAAATTGGCGGCCCTTCGGCCGGGCTGATGTTCTCGCTTGAGATTTATAATCAGCTGCATGAAGAAGATTTAACAAAAGGCTATGCGATTGCCGGAACAGGGACGATCAATGAAGAGGGTCAGGTCGGCCGGATTGGCGGCGCTGCTCAAAAGGTCGTGGCAGCGGATAAGGAAGGGGCGGAGTACTTTCTCGCCCCTAATGAAAACGGCGCTCCCGACTCCAATTACGAGGAGGCATTGGCGGCCGCTGCCGATATCGGCAGCGAGATGGAGATTATTCCAATTGATACGTTCAATGAAGCACTGTCCTTTTTGGAAAGTTTGCCGGCGCGCTCCTAATGTGGACGCACCGGTGAGCGTTTGAACTCCTGCTGAATCTGTTCGGCTTTGAGCCGATTCGGCAGGGCGGATAAATAAATCGCGGTGGCACGCTCCTCAAGCTTAGCGATGATCGCTTCTCCTTTTGGAAAGCGGGTGACGAGCGGGAGCTGCCGCTGTTTTTTTGTATCGTTTAAATAGCGCTGGCCGGCAGCTGTCATTCCGAGCAAACGAATATACGGAAGCGGTGTGGCCAGTCCCGCTTTCATTTCCTCCTTCGTCGTATTGGTTAGCAGGTGGGTTGCCAGCCGTTGCAGGCGGGTCCATGTGTAGCGTTTTGTTTTCATTTTCGTCATCCAGTCCTCAAAGGAAACAGCTGTCATCATCATTTCCTTTACCCGGTATTCCAGTCCTTCTTCGCATTCATAACAGGCGCGCAGGCTCTCAAGCGGGCTCGCCATCACTTTATAATGAAGGAGCGGGAAATAATGCTCCCATGTATGTAAAAGCGTATATGTCTTTTGATAGTTAATCAGCAGCCGGAAAGTCGCTTCAGGCATCACATGCTTTGTTTGTGACAGGCCACTTTCCTTATCCTTACGCAATGCCTGACGAATGCTTGTTGCGCTTGCAATCGCAGTTTGCGGCAATGTTTGCTCATGGTAATGAGCCTGCTGCCGCGGTGTCGTCGAGGCTTGAATCGAATAATTCCCTTCCCGAATCGCCTTCACATAATGATAGCCTAAAATATTGTTCGGCTCCTGCAGGCTGAGGGTATCCGGATCAAGCTGTAATTGCGTAAAGGCTTCGGCTGTCGCGCGCGGGTAGCTTACGCCCTCTTTCATCCTGTCTTTTACAAGCCGGTTAAATGCCTCTTCGTGCTGCTCCATCGTCTCCACCAGTGAAGTAAACCGTTCGATCTCCCCGGCCTCGCTGCCGAAGTTGAGGAAATCGACGCCCATTTCTGCGAGGATGGTTACCGCTCCTTTGGCAAATAATTCGGCTTTTTGGGTAGAGTAAAGATACGGCAGTTCGACGACAAGATCAACACCATTAGCCAGTGCCATTTCCGTTCTATGCCATTTGGAACATAGCGCGGGTTCGCCTCTCTGCAAAAAAGAGCCGCTCATCACAGCGATGACAAGGTCAGCCCCCGTCTGTTTTTTGGCTTCTGTCACATGGTAGAGATGGCCATTATGGAAAGGATTATATTCGACGACGATGCCAACTGCTTTCATTCCAACACTTCCTTTCGGGATCGCTCTTTTTGCTATTCTTTACACACATAGGAGGACGTGCTACAATAAACCTCATGCTCCAAAGAGGATAAATGCTATGTTTATTATAGACAAACCGCTGTAAAGAAAAAAGGTTGACAAAAAAAAGGCGGAGAGCTATACTTAATTTTGTTGTCTTAGAGGTGATTGATCATGAAATGGTCTCTTCAGCAGCTTCAGGCTGCTAAGCATAAGCCATTTACATTTGAGGAAACCGTTGATCTGACGAGCTTAAAAGAACAAAATGCGGAAATTCGCGCCGTCTCTCCAATCGTCGTTCGTGGGGAAGTAACATTCTCCCGTTCACTTTGGACTTTTGAGCTTGATCTATCAGGTGAATTAATTTTGCCTTGCGCAAGGACATTAGCAGATGTCCATTTTCCGATTGACCTGCATGTTACCGAGCGTTTTCATCCATCGGCTGATGAGTGGATCGCCGATGAAGAGGACGATGACATTCATCCGATTGAAGGAGAATCGATCGATCTGCTTCCTTATGTCAAGGAGCGGATTTTGCTTGAAATCCCGATTCAGGTATATGCGGATGATGAAGCGCAGCGTCAGGCCCCTCCGTCCGGGACAGATTGGGAGCTTGTCACGGAAGAACAGCAGAAAAACCGGATTGATCCGCGGCTTGCTGATTTAGCGAAGTTTTTTGATAAGGAATAGGAAAATCGAAGCACCGGCATTGCTCGGCCTTCATTTCATAAAGCCAGTCATATGCTGGTATTGAAGAATTGAATTTTGTAAGGAGGTGGGAATGATGGCAGTACCTTTTAGAAGAACGTCTAAAACTCGTAAGAATAAGCGTCGTACTCACTATAAGTTAGCAGTACCTGGCATGACTAAGTGTCCTGAGTGTGGAGAGTTGAAGCTTGCGCACCGTGTTTGTAAAGAGTGTGGCTCTTACAAAGGCCAGGAAGTTATTAGCAAATAATGGATCATTGATTCAATTAAAGAGGGTATCCAAAAGGTTGAGCGCAATCTTTTGGATACCCTCTTTTTGTATGCCGGGAAACCTCCTCTTTCTCAGAAGTGAATACATTATCAGCAATTGGTCATAATTCTAATAGAATGGCATATTTTTCTGTTGAAAGAACAGAAAGGATATTATTTTTCGGCTTGATTGGAGAAATGCCTCTGGCGTTTTTCTTAATTGTACGTCTTTCTACTCTAGTAGATGCATACAGTATAAGCAACGAAACTTTAGGGAGGGGCTAATTCTATGACCACAATCCGACAAGATGCATGGACTGCAGATGAAGATTTAATTTTGGCAGAGGTTGTTCTCAGACATATCAGGGAAGGGAGCACCCAGCTTGCCGCTTTTGAGGAAATTGCCGAGCGGCTCTCAAGGACAAGTGCGGCTTGCGGCTTCCGTTGGAACTCAACCATTCGTAAAAAATATGAATCAGCCATTGCGCTCGCTAAAAAGCAGCGCTCGAAAAATAAAAAAGGAAAAGCGGTGCAGGAGAGCAAGTGGCAGGAGGAAACGAGTGAGGAGCTGACCGCTCAGGAAAGCCCGGTTGAACAAGTCGAGCAGAAGCCTGAGCAGGAAACCGAGCCAGCCAGCGCAAAAGCCGAGCCGGTGGCGCTTACGATGGAGCAGGTTCTCGACTTTTTACATGATTACCATAAAAATCAGCAGCAGGCCGTTGCAAAAGATGTAGAAAGCTTGAAACAGGAAAATGAAGCGCTGAAGCAGGAGCTTGAAAAAGTAAAAGAGGATAAGCGAATCATGGCCGAGGATTACCGCGCGTTATTGTCGATTATGGATCGCGCCAGAAAGATGTCCGGCTATCAGCACGCATCAGAATCGTAGGGCGGCAGGTTCATGCCTTGAATAGAAACATAGAGGGGCTGGGCGTAAGGTTGTTTTTTACCTTTTGCCCAGCCCCTATCTACTAACTGGTTTTGTTTTATCTTTTTATTGTTAAAGTTCCTGGTTTGACTCGACATTAACCGGCGTTGTGTTTTCCTGCTGTTCCTGAACTCCTGCCGGATACCAGACATACGGGCTTTCCCCGCGGTCGCGCGCCGGCTGGTACGTCACCGGCTCAAAGCCCATATGACTCCAGAATTCCCCCGAGCCTTGACGGGCGTTCGTCTTGATCGGTAAGTTGAATGATTTGGCAAAATCGACGAGCGCTTTTCCGTACCCTTTCTTGCGGTATGGTTCCAGCACTTCCAATTTCCATAATTCCAGATAATCTTGCGGTGGGTCGAAGTAACGGTCGAATTTCGCTTCGATTTTATACAAGCTCATACGAGCAACGAGCTTTTTACCAAAATAGATTCCATAGAATGGTGATTCACTGTCGTTTTCAATAATGTTTGCTTCTAAATCATCTTTCATGGAAAGTTCAGCAGCCCCGAACTCTCGGAAGTTCTTGAATTCTTCTAAGGTTTTGTAGTTCACCAATAAGCGTGTCACTTCATGATTTCCCATTTAGCATTCCTCCCGATTTCCAATGATTCTGTCTTTACCCTTTTATTTTACTACAAGTCGACGGGAAAGCGTTTAAAAATGCGAAAATTTTTGTGCGGATGGAATAATTCTAATAATCAGAATATAAACGATAGGCATGAAAGGCTAGTAATATGGTACAATTTTCATATGTGATACTAGTTGATAGAAGAAGGGGTTTAGAACGAATGAAGGTTGCGATTGTTGGGGCGGGTGCAATCGGGATGCTGACGGCCTGCTATCTGGCGGACCGCAGGCACGATGTCGTCTTGTTGACACAGCGAAAGGAGCAGGCGGAACGGATTAACGACCACGGGCTGCAGCTGATCGATTTTTATGGAAGGACACAGAGAAAAGCGGTCAAAGCCAAAACGTTAGCCGGGTTGACGGAAAAGGATCAACTGGATGTCGTGATTTTGACCGTGAAAGCATACAGTGTGAAAGACGTGCTTTCCCAATTGAAGGATAAGCGGATTTCCTCGATTTTATTTTTGCAAAATGGGATGGCTCATATCGACTATTTTGCCGACCTGCCAATCGCGACTGTCGCCGTTGGGGTGATGGAGCATGGAGCGGTACGGGAAAATGATCATACAGTCCGGCATACCGGACGCGGCCGGTTGAGATGGGGTTACGTCAGAAAAGAAGCGGCTCTGCTGGACGATCTGTTCGCGGCGGATAGTGGTGAGGACGCTTTTCCGGTCCGCTATGAAGGGGACTGGCTCGAGATGCTGCAGCAAAAACTGATCGTCAATGCCTGTATTAATCCACTGACAGCTTTGCTGGGAGTGAAAAATGGCGAGCTGGTTACAAGCCGGCCCCGCAAAGAGATGATGAGAGCGATCTTTACCGAAGTGATGCAAGTATTGGAGCGTGATGATGAGGAGGAAAGATGGGCTCATGTTGTCCGGGTTTGCGAGCAGACAGCGTCGAATACATCGTCAATGCTCGTTGATCTCTCCAATCGGCGGCAGACGGAAATTGCCAGTATTTCAGGCTATCTCATCAGGCTCGCCGAACAAAAGCAGCTTGCCGTGCCGGTCTTGAACTTTGTTACTATGGCGGTTAGCTCAAAAGAAGAGGCAGCAAGAAAGGAGGGAGACGATTGAGTCAGGTGCTTTCATGGTTTATCGCGACAATCATTACTTTGCCATTACTTGGCTGGTACGTGCTTTATCTCATAACGGTAAAGATAACAAGAAAGAAAGCGAGAGCAATGCGGGTCGCCTCCGATGGAAGTGTGGTCTTATTTATGGCAGCTGTTTATTTTATTATGTATGAGCTGTGGGGGCGCTCTTTTTTGTGGATGATTTTGGCGATTTTCTTTTTTATTGCCCTCGTCTTCACCTGGCTTCATTGGCAGGCATCCGGAGACATTTATACAAGGAAGCTGTTAAAAGGAATCTGGCGCGTTAACTTCCTGCTATTCTTTGTTCTTTATCTCGTGTTAAGCGGCTATGGCTTGCTCTCGCGTCTGATTTCATCATGAACGACAGGTTCCAGTTCATAACGTTTGGTGTTCATAAAAGTTTTTGCTATGATGGGGTAAGAATTTAGCAATACGAAGGGACGTCTTTACATATGAGAGTTGGAGAAGTGAATCTTTCATCCAGGTCCGGCTTTTTGAAAGATTATAGTGAAGGGAAGGAGCGATGTTTGCCTTTTTTAGACTATGCCTTTCTTGATCAGGAAAAGTATAAGCAGAGAGCGGCAGAATTGCTTACCCGTTCTTATCAAAGGGAGCAGTTAGCTGATTACTTCACGGAAGTTCATGCCCGGCTGTCTTATCGGGAGGAAGCGAGACAACAAATTGAAAAGCTGAAACAAGCCAACTCCCTCGTTGTCGTAGGGGGGCAGCAAGCAGGTCTGCTGACGGGACCGCTTTTTACTGTGTATAAGGCGATGTCTATTTTGCTGATGGCGAAGCAGCAGGAAAAAGAACTTGGGCTTCCGGTCGTCCCTGTTTTCTGGATCGCTGGTGAAGATCATGACCTTGATGAAATACGATATGTATACATTGAAAAAAATAAGAGATGGAAAAAGCATATGCTGGAGGAAGGAGGCGCAGCCAATTCGGCGTCTAAGCTTCCACTTGAGCGAAAACAGCTGAAGCAGTGGCTTCAGACCGTGTTCGCTTCCTTGCCGGAAACAGCGTATACGAAGCAGCTCCTCACCAAGCTTGAAGGGTTTCTTGAAGAAGGGGTGACGTATGTCAGCTTCTTTCAAAAAGTGATGAACTGGTTTTTCGGCCATGAAGGGCTATTGCTGCTCGATGCTCATGATCCGTTGCTGCGCCGCCTCGAGATCCCTTACTTTGAACGGTTAATCGAGGAAGTGGAAGAGGTGCAGACCGCTCAGCAAAGGGGAGCGAAAGCCTTTTATGAAGCGGGATACGGCACTCCTGTGGTGACAGAAGCGGAAAATTCCCATCTCTTTTTAGAGGTGAATGGGGAGCGAAAGCGGCTCGATTATCAGGATGAAGCCTTTGTCGTGCGCGGGGGCAAGCTGCGCTTTACGAAACGGGAGCTGCGCGAGCTGCTGCAGCAAGAGCCGGAGCGCTTCAGCAACAATGTCGTCACAAGGCCGTTAATGCAGGAATGGCTGCTGCCGGTACTCGCTTTTATCTCAGGTCCCGGTGAATTGTTATATTGGGCTACGTTAAAGGATGTGTTTCATCATTTTGGCTGGAAGGTGCCGCCGGTTATTCCGCGTTATCAGGCGACGATCGTTCCGGCGGCTGTCCAGAAGTGGCTTGATCAGTTCAGCTATGAAATTGAACCGTTTTTAAGCGGCGGAATGGAGCAGCTGCGCGAGGCGTGGTTAGCGGAGCAGAATCCATATCCGGTTCATGAAGTGGCACAACAGGTGCGTGAACAAATGCTGAGCTATCATCGCCCGCTGCGGGAGCTGGCGGTGGAGATGGACGTTACTTTGGCGGCGCTCAGTGAAAAAAATGCGGTGATTATTGAGGATCAGCTGAAGTTTTTAGAAAAAAGAATGGCACATTTCGTTCGACAACAGCATGAACATACGCTTGAAAAATTTGCCGAGGCAGAGCGGTGGCTGTTTCCGCTTCAGCATCCGCAAGAGCGGGTCTTTCATCCGCTTTTATTTGTGAATTTGCTCGGGATTGAGGAATTCCGCCGAATATTGTCGACTGATGTAACTTTAGATATGCGCCATAAGCTCTTTTATTTGTAAATAATTGTTTCTTTTTTCTGTCGGAAGAATGAGAACGAAAAAACTTGCTTTTACGAGCAAGTTTTTTTTGTGGAGAAAAATAAAATTTACAGTGGTGCAAAGTGGAGGGTTGTGGTAACTTAAGGGTAGGAAGTGGGGGGAGTTGGATTCGAGATGTTTATGGGGGAGTATCGCCATAACGTAGACGAAAAAGGGAGAATGATTATTCCGGCTAAATTTCGTGATGGCCTCGGTTCATCCTTTGTGATGACACGTGGGCTGGATCGTTGTTTATTTGTCTATCCTCCTGAAGAGTGGCGGAAGCTCGAAAACCAGCTGAAAGAGTTACCCTTTACAAAAAAAGATGCGCGTGCGTTCACCCGTTTCTTTTTTTCAGGCGCTGCCGAATGTGAACTGGATAAACAGGGAAGGGTAAATATTGCCTCCCCTCTGCGTGAGTTTGCTCAACTGGAAAAAGAGTGTGTCATTATCGGCGTCTCGAACAGAGTTGAAGTGTGGAGCAAAGAGAATTGGGAAACGTATTTCGCTGAGTCTGAGGATTCCTTTAGCGAAATCGCTGAAAATATTGTTGATTTTGACCTCTAGTAGAAAGAGGAACACGGTTTTAGTCATGGAGGTGAAGAATTGTTTCTACACGTAACAGTTTTAAAGCAGGAAGCGGTAGATGGACTACATATTAAGCCTGATGGCATTTATGTGGATTGTACGCTGGGCGGAGCCGGCCATTCCTCGTTAATTGCCTCCCGGCTTTCACCACAAGGTCACTTATATGCATTTGACCAGGATGACAAGGCGCTCGAGGTTGCGAGGGAGCGGCTAGCGGAATTTGAAGGGCGCGTGACCTTTATTCGCAGCAATTTTCGCTTTCTCAAACGGGAGCTACATAAGTACGGCGTTACAGGGGTTGACGGTATTTTATTTGATTTAGGAGTTTCCAGTCCGCAGCTGGATGAAGCTGAGCGGGGATTCAGCTACCATCAGGATGCTGAGCTGGATATGAGAATGGATCAAACCGCTTCTTTAACCGCATATGAAGTGGTCAATGAATGGTCCTTTGAACGGCTCCATTCGATCATTGCCAGATACGGGGAAGAGCGCTTTGCCAAGCAAATTGCACGAAAGATCGAGGCGTACCGCGAACGGAAAGCGATTGAAACAACAGGTGAGCTTGTCGAGATCATTAAAGAAGCGATTCCCGCCCCGGCCCGCCGCAAAGGTGGTCATCCGGCGAAACGGACTTTTCAGGCGATCCGGATTGCCGTTAATGATGAGCTTGGTGCATTTGAGGAAGCGCTGGAGGACGCGATCACGCTGCTTAATAAAGGCGGACGTTTATCGGTGATTACCTTTCACTCACTTGAAGATCGTCTTTGCAAGGAAATCTTTAAGGAGCACAGCAAAGGCCCTGATTTACCACCAGGTCTCCCGGTTGTCCCTCCCGGCTATGAGCCGGTTTTAAAGCTTATCAACAAAAAGCCTGTCGTCGCATCAGAGGAAGAACTGCAAGTCAATAATCGCGCGCGTTCTGCAAAGCTTCGCGTAGCAGAAAAACAATAACAAGGAGGGTTTCGATGAATATGGTTGCACGTAAGTATCAGGAGCAGCAGCAACAGCAGGTTCAAACAAAAACGCGTGTTCGCCGGGTAAGGATGAACGTTACCTTCGGCGAAAAACTAATCATTGGTTTCATAGTCGCCTGCACCTTTCTTATGGTTAGCATGATTGTACATAACTACGCTACGATTTACGGAACGAATCAGGAAGTATATGAACTGGAAGCGCTGATTGCCGAACAGGTTCAGCTGAATGAAGGGCTATCCTTGCAGGTCGTGGAGCTTAGTGCGCCTGACCGGATTCTCTATCTTGCCTCTGAAGAACTCGGGATGACGCTGGATGACAATAAAGTGAAAGTCGTCAATAACTAGCTCTTGCTACAGGGCTAGTTTTTCCGCGTAAAGAAAGAAGCGTTGATTGAGGGATTAGAGAACGTTCAAGCAGTCTTTCTGTCAGTTTCAAAGGGAGTGACTCCAAAGAAAAGGCGTCTCTGGTGTTTTTCTTACATCATGTTTATGGGATGAGGTGAGAGGGTTGGAAATTAAGCGCAACGTGATGAATAAACGAGCGGTTGTTCTTTTGTTATGCGTGTTGATGATTTTTGTTGTATTAGTAGGCCGATTTATTTTCATTCAAACAAGCAAGGAAGTGAACGGCACGGATTTAGAGGCTTTAGGCAAAGATCGCTGGACGCGCTCGCAAGTTTTAAAAGGAGTTCGGGGCACGATTTATGACCGTTCGGGCGGAGTACTTGCGACGGAGCTTAATTCCTACACCGCCTATGCGATACTGGATGAAGGGCAGCGAAGCTATGTCAAAGATCCGCAGGCAACGGCGGAAAAGCTTTCGCCCTATGTTAACATGCCGGTTGACGAGCTGACCTCGCTGCTTTCCTCCGACCGCTTTCAAGTAGAGCTTGGTTCAGGCGCGAAAAATATGACGCATGAACGAATGGAAGAAATCAGCGCCCTTCAGCTTGAAGGAATATTTTTCAGGGAGGAGCCGCGGCGCTACTATCCGAAACAAACGTATGCTTCCCATGTTATCGGCTATACGGAGCGAGATATGGCGACGGCACGGATGGGGCTGGAACGCAGCTTGGATGAGCAGCTGCGGCCAACGGACGGCCTGATCCAATATCAAAGTGACCGCAAAGGGATTCCGCTTCCTGATCCAAAGCAGAACATCACACCGGCCAAAAATGGCCATGATGTTTATCTGACTCTTGATTCTAACATTCAAACAGCGTTAGATCAGGTTATGACGAAGGTCGAGGAAGAATACGAGCCCGAAAAAATGATCGCGATTGTAGCCGATCCGAAAACCGGCGAAATTTTGGCAATGAGCAATCGGCCGAGCTTCAATCCGAATCATTATGAGGATATTACAAATTATACGAATTATGCCGTGTCCGACCGGTTCGAGCCGGGTTCGACGGTGAAGATGTTCACCTTGGCAGCGGCGATTGAAGAAGGCGTGTATAACGGCGAGGATACGTACCAGTCCGGACGTTACCAGATCGGTCCTGATTCAATTCCCGATCATAACGGCGGCCGCGGCTGGGGAGTTATCACCTATAATGAAGGGCTTTTACGCTCCTCGAATGTCGCCTTCTCAAAAATCGCGCTCGAAGTGCTGGGGCGGGAAAAGCTGTATGAGTACTGGCAGCGGTTTGGCTTTTATGAGCCGACAGGGATTGACTTGCCAAATGAAGCTGATAGCTTAATAGCCGATCAGTACCGGATTGACGCAGCGACAACGGCTTTGGGGCAGGGTACGGCTCTGACGCCGATTCAGCAAGTCCAGGCGGCGACAGCGATTGCCAACGGCGGAAAGATGATGAAGCCGTATATTATTGACCACATCGTCGATCCGAATACGAATACAGTTGTCAAAAAAAATGAACCTGAGGTCGTTGGTGAGCCGATTTCCGCAGAAACGGCGGCTGAAGTGATTGACCTGCTTGAACAGGTTGTTACCTCACCGGCAGGGACAGGTCGTCCTTATTATTTGGAAGGGTTTAATGTAGTCGGAAAAACAGGGACGGCGCAAATCAGAAACGACGACGGTTCGATTATCCGCGGCCATGGGGAAAATATTTTCTCATTTCTCGGGATGGCACCGAAAGAGGATCCGCGCGTGATTGTTTATGTCGCGGTGAAACGACCTCATATTGAGAACTATGAAGTCGGCAGTGAGCCGACGGCGATGATTTTCAATACGATTATGAAGCACAGCCTGCAATATTTGAACATTACACCGACGATGGAAGAAATCGAAGAAGAGATCGCGACAAGCTATGTGACGAAGCAGTATGTTGGCCAGTCTCTTGCTGCCGTTCAACAGGAAATCACGGCAGAAGGGCTTGAGCCGATCATCCTTGGTGATGGCGGAACGATTGCCGCTCAGCAGCCGGCAGCGGGCAAAGGTATCCTTCCAGGAGAGAAGGTCATGCTGCGGACCAACAGCGAACAAGCCGTCATGCCGGATATGACTGGCTGGTCCAATCGCGACGTGCGAAAATTTGCCGAAGTAATGGGGATGCGTCCGACGATTTTCGGCCACGGCTATGTGACGACGCAAAATATTGAACCGGGAAGAGCGATTAAAGAAGGAGACTTCTTCGTGATCGAGCTTGCGACCCCGAGCCGTGAAGGGGAAGCGCAGGAGAGCGAAGAACTGGATGAGGCCGGAGAAGCAGAGCAGGAAGAACAGGAAAATCAGGCCGAGTAATAGAGATTGAGGTGTCCCTCCGTGCTGTTCTAATCATCAGCGTACAAGCATACGCTGATACAAGAATAGAGATACGGGGGGATCATTGTGCGAGTGTCGAATGTAACAGTACGCAAACGCCTCATTTTTGTCCTTTTCGCTGGACTGGCTGTCTTTTTCATTATCGGGCTGAGACTTGGATATGTGCAATTTGCGCTTGGTGACTGGCTGACTGACCGGGCGGAGGATTCCTGGAGCCGGGATGTTCCGTTTGAAGCAAAGAGGGGAGAAATCCGTGACCGGAATGATGTCGTGCTCGCTACAAATGTAAGTGCACCCTCGATCCTTGTCGTGCCGCGTCAAGTGCAGGATCCGGTCGATACAGCGGAACAGCTTGCAGCGGTATTAAATATGGATCATAAGAAAGCATATGAACTGGTGACAAAAAAAGAATCCATTGTCCGCATCAATCCGGAGGGGCGGAAGATTACGAAAGAAAAAGCAAGTGAAGTGCGTGCCTTGCGTTTAGCGGGTGTCTATATTGCCGAAGATAGTAAAAGGCATTACCCTTTTGGCAGCTATCTTTCTCATGTGCTCGGCTTTGCCGGGATTGACAATCAAGGCTTGACAGGCCTTGAGTTGTATTATGATGAACAATTAAAAGGCGAGAAAGGACATGTTTCCTTCTTTTCGACAGCAAAAGGGAACCGGATGCCGAACCTGGCTGATGAATATACAGCTCCAGTCAACGGACTTGACATGAGGCTGACGATTGACAGCAGGGTGCAAACGATCATTGAGCGGGAGCTTGATATCGCGGAGGCAACCTATAATCCGGATGGGGCGATCGCGATCGCGATGAACCCTAATACGGGAGAAATCCTTGGAATGAGCAGCCGGCCTCATTACAACCCAGAAGAGTTTCAGGAAGTGCCGCCGGAGATATATAATCAGAATAAGCCGGTTTGGATGCAATATGAGCCAGGCTCGACCTTTAAAATTATTACATTAGCCGCTGCACTGGAAGAGGGAGAGGTCGACCTAGAGCACGATACATTCTATGATCCGGGCTATATTGAAGTGGCAGGAAGGAATTTACGCTGCTGGAAAAAAGGCGGACACGGTCAACAGACGTTTTTAGAGGTCGTTCAGAATTCTTGTAACCCGGGGTTCGTCGTACTCGGAGAACGGCTTGGCAAAGACCGTCTTTTTGACTACATTGAGGATTTCGGCTTCGGGGAAAAGACAGGGATCGATTTACAGGGCGAAGGAACCGGGATTTTGTTTAACCGGGAAAACGTCGGACCGCTTGAACAGGCGACTACCGCTTTCGGTCAGGGGGTGGCCGTGACACCGCTTCAGCAGGTCGCTGCCGTGTCCGCCGCTATTAACGGTGGCTATTTGTATCAGCCTTATTTGGCGAAGGAATGGATTGACCCGCTAACAGGCGAGGTCGTCGAAGCGCACACCCCTACGGCGAAGCGCCAGGTGATTTCACCGGAGACATCGGAAAAGCTGCGTTATGCGCTGGAAAGCGTGGTCGCGCTTGGAACGGGGAAAGGGGCTTTTGTGGATGGCTACCGCGTCGGCGGGAAGACAGGAACAGCGCAAAAAGCCAAGGATGGACGTTATTTGGAAAATAACCATATCGTTTCATTTATTGGATTTGCCCCGGCCGATGATCCGCAAATTGTCGTCTATGTTGCGGTTGATAATCCGAAGGACACCCTGCAATTTGGCGGAATCGTCGCGGCGCCAATTGTTGGAAAAGTGATCGGCGATAGCTTGAGAGCGATGGGGGTTGAGCCGCGCGAAACACAGATTGAAAAAGAGCTTGTCTGGAGCGATGAACCATTGCTTGAGGTGCCAGATCTAGTCGGGAGAACGAAAAGAGAGATTTTTGATTCCTATTATGAGCTGCAGCTTGAAGTGGAAGGTGAGGGGCAAAATGTATTAGCCCAGTCCCCTGAGCCGGGTGTAAAAGTGACAGCAGGATCGACAATCCGCCTTTATATGGGTGACAAATAGAGAGAGAACGTCTAAAATAATCCTAGTGTGCACATGCCAACTAGAGTGTGAAATGATGGATTGAGAGGTTTTGGACATGATGAAATTAAAAGAGTTAGTAGCACCGTTACGGTTTCAAGCCAACGGAATAACGGAAAACCCGGTTGTCCATTCTTTGGAGATGGATTCAAGGAAGGTCACAGAAGGGACGGCTTTCTTTTGTGTGAAAGGCTATACGGTTGACGGGCATGATTATGCGAAGCAGGCTGAGGAGCGCGGGGCGGTGGCGATCATTGCCGAACGGCCGCTGCCCGTTTCGGTCCCTGTCATTATTGTCAGTGATACGAAGCGGGCAATGGCTCAGCTTGCCTGTCACTTTTATGATAATCCGACAAAAAAACTAAAGCTGATCGGGGTCACTGGAACAAATGGGAAAACGACGGTCACCCATCTGCTTGAGCAAATCATGCAGGACGATGGAAAGAAAACCGGTTTAATTGGAACGATGTATACGAAGATTGGAAATGAGCAGTATGAAACAAGAAATACGACGCCTGAATCGCTCACGCTGCAACAGCTGTTTGCTGAAATGGTAGAGGCCGGTGTTGACCGGGCGATGATGGAGGTTTCTTCCCACGCTCTTCACCAAGGGAGAGTACGCGGCTGTGATTTCGACGTCGCGGTCTTCACCAATTTAACCCCGGACCACCTTGATTATCATGATACGCTTGATGCTTATTTATACGCGAAAGGCCTTTTATTTGCCCAATTAGGAAATACGTTCAGTGATAAGGTTGCTGTCCTCAATGCTGATGACGCCGCTTCACAGGAGCTTGCCAGAATGACGGCCGCAACCGTCGTCACGTACGGGATTAAAGAACAGGCCGATGTGAAGGCGACAGATATCCGCATTTCAGCGTCAGGAACCTCCTTTCGGTTAACGGCCTTTAACGAGGAAGTGACGGTGTCGATGCGGCTGATTGGGATGTTCAGCGTCTACAACGCGCTTGCTGCTGCAACGGCTGCTCTCGTCCTGGGGGAACCGCTTGAAAAGATCAAAGCGAGCCTCGAGCAGGTGAAGGGCGTGGCCGGGCGGTTTGAAACGGTTGATGAAGGGCAGGATTATACGGTTATTGTCGATTATGCCCATACACCTGACAGCCTTGAAAACATATTAAAAACCGTGCGAGAATTTGCAAAAAAAGACATGATTGCGATCGTCGGCTGCGGCGGTGACCGGGATCGGACAAAGCGGCCAGTTATGGCCAGAATCGCTGTTGACTATGCGAGTAAGGCTATTTTCACCTCTGATAATCCGCGCTCTGAGGAGCCGGCAGCGATTATTGCCGATATGGTGACCGGCGTAGAAGAGGGGACTTATGAGGTGATTTTGGACCGGGAAGAAGCAATCAAACGGGCGGTGGCAGAAGCCGAGGCGGGAGATATCGTCATCATTGCCGGAAAAGGACATGAAACGTACCAGATCCTAAATGGCAAAACGATTCATTTTGATGATCGCGAAGTGGCGAGACGGGCGATAAAGGAGCGGATGTCTTCATGTTAAGTCCAGCTTTATTAGAAGGGCTTATTGAGTCCACCAGATTAGAGGAAAAGGAGCGGGAAGAAGGCTTTCGTTCTGTTGCGACCGATACGCGGAAGCTGGAGCCCGGCTCCTTGTTTGTTCCGCTTGTCGGCGACCGTTTCAATGGTCACGACTTTCTGCTTCAGGCGATTGAAGGAGGGGCGGCAGCGGCCTTGTGGCAGGCGGATTATCCGTTGCCGGAAAAGCTGCCTGACGACTTTCAGCTTTATTTCGTCAAGGATACGCTCGCGGCGCTGCAGCGGATGGCCGGGGCCTATCGCCAACAGGTTGATCCGGTTGTTATCGGCGTGACCGGCAGCAACGGAAAAACGACGACCAAAGATTTGTTATTTGCTGTTCTTTCTTTGCACAAAGAAACATATAAAACACAGGGAAACTATAACAATCATATTGGCTTGCCATTAACGATCTTAGCGATGCCGGCAACATGTGAGTATCTCATTTTGGAAATGGGAATGAGCGGCTTTGGCGAAATCGCCTTATTAAGTGAAATTGCGCTGCCGGATGTGGCCATCGTGACCAATATTGGCGATTCCCACCTGGAGCAGCTGGGCAGCCGGGAAGGGATCGCCAAAGCCAAAATGGAAATTACGACCGGGCTAAAAAAAGGCGGAACTGTCATTATAGACGGGGATGAGTCCTTGCTGAATCCTTACCGGAAAGAAGCGACTTGCACGGTCGGCTTTTCCGGACAATGTGATGCGATCCTATCGGCGGTGAACGCAAGCGAGGCAGGCTATTCATTCCAATTTGCCGATCTCGGCCGCTTTTCACTGCCGCTGCTTGGTGAGCATAATGTAAAAAATGCCGGCTTCGTTATTGCCGCAGCGCGCCAAATCGGCGTGCCACAGGAGGCGATCCGGCGCGGACTGGAGTCCGTTTCCTTAACGGGTATGCGGCTTGAAAAGCAACGGGGAAAGCAGGGAGAGCTAATTATTAACGATGCGTATAATGCAAGCCCGACCTCAATGATGGCGGCAATTGAAACGGTCAAAGCGTTACCGGGATTTGAAAAAAGGATTGCGGTTCTCGGCGATATGTATGAGCTTGGGAACGAGGAAGAAATGCTGCATCGAAAGGTAGCTGACGTCATTTCCGAACCGCTCACTCACCTGATTTGCATCGGCGAGAAAGCGCGCTGGATTGCGGCTGAAGCAATCAAAAGCACCACTGCAGGACTTGTCATTCATTGGGCGCGCTCGAAGGACGAAGCGGCCGCTTACATACGAACACTAGCTGATGCCAGGACGGCAATATTATTTAAAGCATCAAGAGGAATGAAATTAGAAGAAGTGATTGACGCTTATCAGACGATGGAAAGGGGGAATGATGAATGCTAGAACGCGTATTATTGCTGACATTAGTTTTATCATTTGTCATTGCCGTCATTCTTTCGCCCCTTTTTATCCCGTTTTTAAGAAGGCTGAAATTCGGGCAAAGTATCCGTGAAGAAGGCCCGAAATCCCATCAGAAGAAGAGCGGGACGCCGACAATGGGAGGAATCGTGATCGTTCTTTCCATTCTGTTTGCCTCCTTGTTTATTTCCATGCGCTTCTTGGCGTTCAGTCAGGAGATCGCTCTCCTGCTGCTCGTAACGGTCGGCTTTGGCCTTGTCGGCTTTCTTGATGATTACATTAAAGTAGTCAAAAAGCGGAATTTAGGCTTGACCTCCAAACAGAAGCTTGCCGGTCAACTGTTGATTGCGATTTTGTTTTATTTCGGTCTTAGACAGATGGGACTGTCAACAGAGGTGGCGATTCCAGCGACATCGCTTTCGATTGACTTCGGCTGGTTTTACTTGCCGCTTGTCATTGTTATGCTCGTCGGCGCATCGAACGCCGTTAATTTGACCGACGGACTGGACGGACTGCTTGCGGGTACCGGGGCTGTCGCCTTTGGCGCATTCGCTGTTTTGGCCTGGAATCTTGAACTGATTGACGTGTCGATCTTTAGTGCGGCTGTCGTCGGGGCGGTGTTAGGATTTCTCGTTTTCAACGCTCACCCGGCTAAAGTGTTTATGGGCGACACCGGTTCGCTTGCTCTTGGAGGAGCGTTGGCGGCGATCGCGATTATGACAAAGCTGGAGATTTTACTGATTATTGTCGGCGGGGTCTTTGTAATTGAAACATTATCGGTCATTATTCAAGTTATTTCTTTTAAAACAAGAGGAAAACGTGTATTTAAAATGAGTCCATTGCATCATCACTATGAGCTATCGGGTTGGTCTGAGTGGCGGGTTGTTGTCACCTTTTGGTTTGTCGGGATGGTCTTGGCGGTCATTGGAATTTATATAGAGGTGTGGATGTAAAATGAAATCAGCTGAGCAATTTCAACATAAGAAAATACTGATCCTCGGCCTGGCCAAAAGTGGTGAAGCAGCGGCTCGTCTTTTACTAAGACTTGGTGCTCATATTGTTGTGAACGATGCGAAGCCTTATGACGAAAATGACCAGGCGCAGCAATTAGAAAAAGAAGGCGTGCCGGTAGTGTGTGGCGGACATCCTCTTTCTTTAGTGGATGAAGGCTTTGATCTTATCGTCAAAAACCCGGGCATTCCTTACACGAATCCAATTATTCTGGCGGCTCAGGAAAAAGAGATAGAAGTCGTGACGGAGATTGAGCTTGCTTATTTATTGAGTGAGGCGGAAATCATTGCTATTTCTGGATCGAACGGGAAAACGACAACAACGACTTTAGTTTATGAAATGCTGCACGGCGGGGCGCGCACGCCGTTAATTGCTGGCAATATTGGGACGGTGGCATGTGAAGTCGCCGAGCAGGCAAATGCGGACGATGTTCTCGTTCTTGAAGTTTCCAGCTTTCAATTGCAGGGGACGACATCCTTTAAGCCAAAAGTGAGCGTCCTGTTAAACCTGTTTGACGCTCACCTGGACTACCATGGCACGAAGGAAGCTTATGTGCAGGCGAAAGCAAAAATTACAGCAAATCAGACCGAAGAGGATCTTTTTGTCTATAATGCCGATGATCCGCTTGTTGCGGCGGTCGCGGCGACAAGCGCAGCCCGGCTGCTGCCGTTTTCGCTCAAACGTGAGCTTCCGGAAGGAGTCTCCTGTCAAGATCAAGTCATTTCGTATCGGGGCGAGCCGATTATTCATACCGATGAGATCGTCTTGCCAGGCGCGCATAATATTGAAAATATTTTGGCGGCAATCGGCGCGGCCCTCAGCATGGGCGCAGTGAGAGAACAAATCGTGAAGGTTCTTACCTCCTTCAGCGGCGTCGCCCACCGGCTTGAATTTGTGCGGGAAGTGAACGGCCGGCGTTTTTATAATGATTCGAAGGCGACGAACATCCTTGCTTCGCAAAAAGCGCTGGAGGCATTTGAACAGCCGATTATTCTGCTTGCAGGTGGTCTTGATCGCGGCAATGAATTTGATGAGCTCGTTCCTTCGTTGAAAAACGTTCGCACGCTTATTACGTTCGGGGAAACGAAGCATAAGCTTGCCAAGGCGGCAAAAGCGGCCGGAATTGAAACGATTCTGTTCGCTGAATGGGTGGAGGATGCGGTGAAGAAAGCGTACCAGCAATCAGCGGAAAACGACGTAATTCTGCTGTCTCCGGCCTGCGCAAGCTGGGATCAGTACAAAACATTTGAAGAGCGCGGCAGCCGTTTTGCAGAAGCGGTTATGGCGCTTGAATAGGTAAAGCCGAGGGGGATGTCTTGGAGGAACAAGCCCTTTCATGGCGAAGCTGCTGAAAAAGTACAGGTTTCACTTTTTCAGCAGCTTTTTAGTAATGATTTTTCAGTATCCTCATACATAGGCCTCCTCCGAACACCCCCGTTGTAACAGCTCCGCGCGCCGCTACTAGAGGATGGGACAATAGTAGCAAAGGCTTCACTCGCCACAAGCCCGTTGTCAGAAACCGATTCACAACGGGCTTTAAAAGATCGTGGCGGCTCCGCGCATTGCTTAGGGACATGTTTTCCTTTGTCTACGCATACATTTAAGGTGAGACCTGACTTAAATTGTGGTGGATTGAGGTGTTTTCGGTGGCCAGATCAAAAGCAACACCTGATTATGTATTGTTTGCAACAACGATAGCTCTTCTCGTCATTGGACTCGTGATGGTTTATAGTGCAAGTGAAGCCTGGGCGACGTATCGTTTTGACGATTCCTTTTTCTTCGCCAAGCGCCAGCTCTTCTTCTCCAGCGTCGGTGTTGTGGCGATGCTTTTCATGATGAAAGTCGATTACTGGACATGGCGAACATGGGCCAAGCTGATTCTGATCATTTGTTTCTTGCTGCTCGTGATCGTTCTGATCCCCGGTGTCGGTCTCGTGCGGGGCGGGGCAAGAAGCTGGCTTGGAGTAGGCGCATTTTCGATTCAGCCCTCGGAATTCATGAAGATGGCGATGATCGTCTTTCTTGCCAAGTTTCTTTCTGAAAATCAAAAGAAGATTGTCTCGTTTAAGAAGGGGCTTCTTCCTTCGCTTTCCCTTGTGCTGCTTGCCTTTGGTATGATCATGCTTCAGCCGGATCTTGGCACCGGGGCGGTGATGGTCGGCACATGTGTGATCATGATCTTTGTTTCCGGAGCGAGATTAAGCCATTTTTTATGGCTTGGCTTGCTCGGGGTGGCGGGATTTGTCGCTCTGATCGCTTCTGCCCCTTACCGCATCCAGCGGATCACCTCATTTTTGGATCCGTGGTCGGATCCTTTAGGAAGCGGCTTTCAGATCATTCAGTCGCTATATGCGATTGGACCCGGCGGCCTGATGGGGATGGGACTCGGGGAAAGCAGACAGAAATATTTTTATTTACCGGAGCCGCAAACGGATTTTATCTTTGCGATTCTGGCGGAAGAGCTTGGATTCATCGGCGGGGCAATTGTTCTTTGTTTATTTGGAATTTTGCTCTGGCGCGGGATCCGGATCGCCTTAGGCGCACCGGATTTATTTGGCAGCTTCCTGGCCGTTGGAATCATTTCCATGGTTGCGATCCAGGTGATGATCAATATTGGTGTGGTCATCGGCCTAATGCCGGTAACTGGCATCACCTTGCCGCTTCTCAGCTATGGCGGTTCCTCCTTGACCTTGATGCTTGTCTCGTTAGGAGTGCTGTTAAATATCAGTCGTCATGTCAGGGTATAGAACGAGGCGACTGAAAAGCGTCCTTTTTCAGCAGCTTGTATTAGAACGAGCTTGAGACAAAACTAGCTTTGGACCTACTGGCAATGGCTTGACACGCCACAAGCCCGTTGTGAGAAACCCACTCACAACGGGCTTTAAAAGATCGTGGCGGTTCCGCTCATTGCTTAGAGAGGCTGGGAAAAAAGTAAAAAACAACCTTTTGCCACACCCCTAAAGCAGTGGGAACGATTCACAGGCTTTTGACATCAAACAGCGAAAATCGAAAAGATTACATAGGTTCTCGGTATAATCCAAGTTATGTTCGTGATAAAATGGAAATAGTGGATACAATGGGAATCTGCTTTGTGATTGATTATACAGTTGGAGGTAACGGATGAAAGTAGTTGTTAGCGGTGGTGGAACTGGTGGTCATATTTACCCAGCTCTCTCATTAATAAATGAAATCAAAAAACAAGATCGCGATGCGGAGATTTTATACATAGGAACAGAGAAAGGGCTGGAAAGTGAAATCATCCCGCGTGAGAACATACCGTTTCAAACGATTCATATTACGGGGTTTAAACGGAAACTATCATTTGATAACGTCAAAACGATCATGAGATTTTTAAAAGGAACGACGCAGGTCAAGAAAATGCTTAACGCGTTCCAACCCGATGTCGTGATTGGCACCGGTGGGTATGTGTGCGGCCCTGTTGTCTATGCGGCGGCAAAAATGGGCATCCCGGCGGTCATTCATGAACAAAACAGTGTACCGGGCCTGACGAATAAATTTTTAAGCCGCTACGTCGATCGCGTGGCGATATGTTTTGAAGAGGCAGGGGGGTTTTTTCCGCAGGAGAAAGTAATCTTTACCGGAAATCCGCGGGCGTCCGAAGTGCAGAACGTCGATCGCCGTGCCGGTCAGCAATCGCTCGGACTTGATCCGTTGAAAAAAACTGTGCTGATTGTCGGGGGCAGCCGTGGAGCGAGGCCGATTAACGACGCCTTTCTTTCTGTAATCGAAAAATTTTCCGAAAAGCCGTATCAGGTCGTCTATGTAACCGGAAGCGTGCATTATGACGCCGTTGCGGAAGCGATAAAAGGAAAGCAGCCTGATAATGTCATCATTAAGCCGTTCATCCATAATATGCCTGATGTGCTGGCGGCTGTTGATTTAATTGTCGCGCGTGCCGGGGCGACGACGCTTGCTGAAGTAACGGCGCTGGGCTTGCCGAGCATTCTGATTCCGAGTCCGTATGTGACGAACAACCATCAGGAAAAAAATGCGCGCTCACTTGCGGAAAATGAGGCGGCGCTTGTACGAAAAGAGCAGGAGATGAGTGGAAGCGCATTGCTTGAGGATATTGACACCATTTTGACCGATGAAACGAAGTGGCGCAGCATGCGTGATGCCGCGAAAGAACTCGGTGTCCCGGATGCGGCCGAGCGGCTGTACCGTGCCTTGACTGAGGCTGCACGATGAGTGGGGCAACAGCATACAAATAGAAGAGATTTGCGACGAAGGAAATGAGGGATGAACATGATAAAACAACTGATAGAGCTGATGGAACGGGAAGAGCTTGGTCTCATCAAACGTCAGGAACCGTTGGCAAATCATACGACGTGGAAAATCGGGGGGCCGGCTGACGTCTTGATTGAGCCGTACAGTTTGCCGGCATTGAAGCGGCTGATGGAGGTCATTGCCGAGTATGAAGTGCCGTGGCGTGTCATTGGCAGAGGCTCCAATCTGCTTGTTGCGGACGAGGGGATCGAAGGAGTAGTGATCAAGCTTGGCAAAGGACTTGATGAGCTGACTGTTGACGGTGAACTCGTCCGGGCTGGAGGAGGCTACCCGTTAATTAAACTGGTAACTCTTATTAGCCGGCAAGGATTAAGCGGCTTGGAATTCGCGGGGGGAATTCCTGGTTCAGTCGGCGGGGCAGTCTTTATGAATGCCGGTGCGCATGGCTCCGACATCTCGCAGATTTTGACGAGAGCACGGGTTTTATTTGCCGATGGGCGGCTGGAATGGATAACGAATGAGGAGATGAATTTCTCGTACCGGACTTCCAGGCTGCAACAGGAAAAGGGGATTTGCCTTGAGGCTGAGTTTGCCTTAACACGCGGTGAAAAAACGGAAATTGTGAAAAAAATGCAGGCGAATAAAGATTATCGCCGCGAATCCCAGCCATGGAAGCATCCGACTTGTGGCAGTGTGTTCCGCAACCCGCTTCCGCAATATGCCGGGCAATTGATTGAAGAATCCGGCTTAAAGGGTTATCAAATTGGCGGGGCGCAAATATCGACGATGCACGCTAATTTCATCGTCAATTTGGGAGACGCTACAGCGCAGGACGTCCTTGATTTAATTGCCCACGTCAAGGCGACAATTAAAGAGCGCTATCAGATTGAACTGCATACCGAAGTGGAAATGATCGGGCGGAATGAAAGAAATGAAAAGACCACTTTTTAACCGTTAGGATATGTTACAATAGGTGTGAGGTCAACGAGACAAAAGCGGCTGCAGGACAGATCGGGGAGTGAATCATGAGTAAGGAAAAGGTCGTAACGATAAATGAACGGATTCCTACGCTGAAAGAACAGCGGAAACAGCGTGCTAACAGGCGCCTGCTGTTTTTTTTATCCTTCTTTTTTTTGTTGCTGCTGGTCATGGTTTATTTCCAGTCGCCACTTAGCCATGTGAAGAGCGTAACGGTTGAGGGAAATCAGTTTATCAGTGATGAGAAAGTAGTGGAATTAAGCGGAATTAAGGGCGGGACAAGCATTTGGAACTTAGATAAAGCGGCGATCATCGACCGGCTTCTGGACGATGAGGAAATAGCGGCCGCCTCTGTGGAACGGAAGTGGTTTAATACCGTCCGGCTTGTGATTCGTGAGCACGCCAGAATCGGCTATTTATATGCGAATGAGCACTATTATCCGATTCTCGAAACAGGGCGGTATTTAGATGAACTGCCGAGGCTGGAATATCCGGCCGATGCGCCGCTGCTGATGAACTTTGAGCAGGGTGAGGCACTGGCGGAATTATCCGCTGAGCTGGCCAAGGTTCCCCCGCAATTGATTGAACGCATTTCGGAGATTTTTTTGACGCCGAATGAAAGTGATCCACTCGCTCTCGTGTTATATATGACAGATGGGATTGAGGTACATTCGACAATTAGAGGATTTTCAGAAAAGATTGCCCCTTACCCCTCCATTGTCAGTGACCTTGATCCAGAAAAAAAAGGAATTCTTCATATGCGGATGAGTCCTTATTTCGAGGAGTTTGTGGTAGAGGAGGAAGACGACAGTGAAGGTGAAGGGTAAACATATTATCCTATCCTTCGTCTTACTTGTGACGGGTTTTATCATTGCTTTAAGCTATGAATTAACAAATGAAAGCCGTTCTGCGAACATACCGGAGCGTCAATGGCAATACGAGGATGATTTGAGAAATCAGATCATTTTGGAACAGGCCGCGAACCGGTCGCTCGCTGAGGATTTACGTTTGTACCAGGATCAGGTGCGAGAGCTAGAGGATAGCTTATCGTCATTAGATGAAGAACAAGAGGCGAAGACGAGGAATCTACTTGAGGATTTGGAGCGGTTACGAAAGATTGTCGGACAAGTTCCGGTTGAAGGTCCGGGAATCGAAGTCGCATTGGAGGATGCCTCCTACATGCCGGACGGAGCGAATCCGAATGATTATATTGTTCATGAGTTTCATATTCAACGGGTCGTCCACGAGCTTTATGTCGCCGGAGCGGAAGCGATTGCGATAAACGGGTACCGGCTTTCACATCAATCCTACATTCAATGCGTTGGCCCGGTGATCCGTATAGACGGCCATACATCGTCAGCGCCGTTTGTCGTCACGGCGATAGGGGATCCCGACCATTTAGAAGCAGCGCTTTCGCTGTATGGCGGAGTGAAGGATCAGCTAGTGAATGATGAAATCAGTGTACGGATGCAGAAAAAGGACTATGTCTTGTTAAGCCCTCATTTAACAGAGGGAAGGTGATGAGTTGCAACAGAAATGGATCTTTACGATTATCACGTTTCTAATTGGCTTTATGCTGGCGATTCAGTTTCACACAACACAGGAACCGGTTGTCAGAGATACGCGGGATGTCCGGGAACTGCGCCGCGAGCTAATGGCGGAGCAGGAAAGACATCAGCAATTAAATAGTGAAATCGAGAAAGCGCAGGCGCTGCTTGCGCAATATGAACAAACACTTCATAATCGCGAAGACGATATTTCGGATGTGCTGTCCGAACAAATTGCCGCCCTGCGTAAGGAAGCCGGTCTGGAAGAAGAAGTTGGTCCGGGACTGCTTGTTACGATTGATTCCCTTTATCACGAGCAGTTTTTTGGACAGGCAAGACGAACTCCTCCTGCCGACGTCTTTCGCTTTTTAATTAATGAATTAAATATTTACGGAGCCGAAAGCATTGCAGTTGAAAATGAGAGAATTATCTCAACCTCTGCCTTTCGGGATGTGAATAACATGACTCATTTAAATAGCAGGCGTCTTCCACCACTTCCAATTGAAGTAAAAGTACTATCTGAAAAGGCGGAAACGCTCCAAAATCAGATGGTCGTTTCCGAATCAGTCGAATATTTTGAGATAGAAGGCTTCTCGGTGACGTTCGAAATAGTAGAAGAGTTGGAGCTGCCAGCCTACGATCAAACACCAAGGGTGCGCTACATGGAGGAAGTGAAGGAGGAATAGAAGAATGTGGTTGCCAATCATCGGGCTTTTAATCGGGATTATTTTAGGTCTTATGACGGATTTTCGCGTGCCTGCTGAATACACGAGCTATTTATCAATTGCTGTCTTGGCGGCGTTGGATACATTATTTGGCGGGATCCGTGCTTATTTGCAAGAGACATTTGACTCAAATGTGTTTGTGACAGGTTTTTTCTTTAACATTCTCCTGGCAGCAGGTTTAGCTTTTCTAGGTGTGCATCTTGGTGTAGACTTATACTTAGCAGCTATTTTTGCCTTCGGTGTTCGTCTTTTTAACAATCTTGCAGTAATTCGACGGATGCTGCTGGCGAATTGGCAGACAAAGCAGCATCATAATGAGTAAAGAAATGGAAAAGTGAGCATAAAAACAAAAAATTAAGAAAATCAACGTTTTGAAAAGGATAACAGAGTTCTATGTTGAATAAGTCTAGTAACCTCGCGGATTTTAGCCAGTCACGCAGGTACATGTAAAACGAAAAGACGAAATCATATAGAGCTTTATGGAATGAACGTGAGTACACAAGGAGGTGCCACAGATTGAACAACAACGAGATTTACGTAAGTTTAGACATCGGTACATCCAATGTCAGAGTGATTATTGGGGAAATGTCAAATGGAACAATGAATATCATTGGGGTCGGTAAAGCCGGTTCGACCGGGATTAAGAAAGGCTCCATTGTTGATATTGATGAAACAGTGCGCTCGATACGTCAGGCGATTGATCAGGCGGAGCGGATGGTGGGGCTTTCTATTAAACAGGTGATTGTCGGCATCAATGGCAATCATGTGCAGCTCCAACCGTGTCATGGAGTGGTAGCTGTTTCGAACTCGGATCGGGAAATCGGCGACGAAGATATTGCGCGCGTCATTGATGCTGCGCAGGTCGTGTCTGTTCCGCCCGAACGGGAAATCATTGATGTCATCCCTAAACAATTTATCGTGGATGGCTTGGATGAAATTAATGACCCGCGCGGAATGATCGGGGTAAGACTCGAAATGGAAGGAACAATCATTACCGGATCGAAAACAATTTTACATAATCTTCTTCGCTGTGTTGAACGAGCAGGGCTGCAGGTCGCAGATATTTGTTTACAGCCGTTGGCGACAGGTACGGTTGCGATCTCAAAGGATGAAAAGAGCCTGGGTGTCTGCCTCGTTGATATAGGCGGAGGTTCTTCAACAATTTCGATATTTGAACAAGGGACATTGCAGGCTACATCCGTTATTCCTGTCGGCGGAGACCATATTACAAATGATATTGCGATCGGTTTACGAGTTTCGACAGATGAAGCAGAGCGCATTAAAGTCAAGCATGGTCATGCGTATATTGATGATGCTTCAGAGGACGAGCATTTTCAAATGACGGCGATCGGTCGTGCTGAGGCGGAGAATTGTACGCAGTATGAGCTGGCCCATATCATTGAACCGAGAGTCGAAGAAATCTTTGAATTGATTTATCGTGAAATCAATCGTCTTGGTTACCGTGATTTTCCGAGTGGCTATGTGCTTACAGGAGGAACGGTGATGATGCCGGGAATATTAGAGCTTGCGAGTGAGCTTTTCCAGGGCAATGTACGAATGGCCATGCCTGATTATCTTGGTGTCAGAGAACCCCAGTATACAACAGGGGTCGGGCTCATTCAGTTTGCTTATAAAAATTTCAAAGTCCAGGGTCGGGAAGTGGCCGCAGCTGTCAGTTCTCCCGATGCCACGCCTCCTGCAAAACGGGAGAAACAGGAGCCGGCTGCTCCTTCACAGGCAAAACAAAAAGCAAAAGGAAAAGTAAAAAACTGGTTTAAAGTCTTTTTTGAGTAGTGACGACGGATACACAGTCTGATTAGGAGGACCTTATATATGTTAGAGTTCGAAATGGATATGGATCAATTAGCACAAATAAAAGTAATTGGCGTTGGCGGCGGTGGGAGCAATGCCGTCAACCGGATGATTGAGAACGGTTTGCAGGGTGTGGAATTTATTGCGGTGAACACGGATGCCCAGGCCCTTCATCTATCAAAGGCTGAAGCAAAGCTGCAGCTTGGGGGGAAGCTCACAAGAGGTCTCGGGGCCGGTGCGAACCCTGAAATCGGCAAAAAAGCCGCTGAGGAAAGCCGCGAGCAGCTTGAGGAAGTATTGCAAGGTGCCGATATGGTATTTATTACAGCCGGAATGGGCGGTGGCACAGGTACGGGTGCTGCTCCTGTTATTGCTGAGGTTGCCAAAGATCTTGGCGCGCTGACCGTAGGGGTTGTGACACGTCCCTTTACCTTTGAAGGGAGAAAGCGTTCGACCCAGGCTGCTGCCGGAATCGCAGCCTTAAAGGAAAAGGTTGATACGCTGATTGTGATCCCGAATGACCGTCTATTGGAGATTGTCGATAAAAACACGCCGATGCTGGAAGCGTTCAGAGAAGCGGATAATGTATTGCGTCAAGGGGTTCAGGGGATCTCCGACTTGATTGCGACACCTGGGCTGATTAACCTTGATTTTGCCGATGTGAAGACGATTATGAGCGACAAAGGCTCGGCCTTAATGGGAATCGGGATCGCTACAGGTGAAAACCGCGCCAGTGAAGCGGCGAAAAAAGCCATCTCCAGTCCATTGCTGGAGAAGTCGGTTGATGGAGCACAGGGTGTTCTGATGAACATTACCGGCGGTTCCAATCTGTCTTTATATGAAGTGCATGAAGCAGCTGAAATTGTATCAGCCGCCTCCGATGCTGAAGTCAATATGATTTTTGGTTCGGTTATTAATGAGAACTTAAAGGACGAAATTGTCGTCACGGTTATTGCGACGGGCTTTGAAGAAGTAGAAAGCAAGCCGCATCAGCGCCCTTCTGCGCCGAAGCCGGTAAAAGGCTCACCAGCCTCCTCCCATGATGAAGGAGCGAAAGAAAACCGCTTCAGTCAGCCGAGTAGTCAGCCGGCGCCTGAGCCGACGGACACGCTGGATATTCCGACTTTCTTACGCAACCGCCGCAACCGGAACCGTTAGGAAAAGGGCTGTCGATAAAGGACGCCATCCTTTTCCACTTAAATAAGCGATCATTGTCAGAGCTTAAGACAAAGGTAAGCCAACCTTTTGTCTTAAGCTTTTTTCTTTTCCCTCTCTTATTCCTTCCTCTCATTCCGGCATTATTCCCCAGCTGTCAGGCAAAAGAAGCTTTCTAGAAAAATGCTGACAAATTTATTAAAAATCTCTGAAAATAACAACCGTCAGCTTGTCATGAAATGACAGACTTTTTAATAGGATGTAGATATACTCGCTTAAAGAGAATGTTTTAGATGAGAGGGTGGCCATGACCTTATATCTTGATGCCATTTGGTTTCTGAACCTCTGTATCGATTATTTGCTGCTGATGTTAACCGCGCTGCTTTTAAAGAGGCCGTATAGGCAAAAACGGCTTATTTTCGCAGCAGTATTTGCCTCGCTCGTTGTGTTTCTTCTGTTTACACCATGGGCCGCTCTGTTTTACCAGCCGTGGATGAAGGCTCTTTATTCCGCGCTGATCGTTCTTATCGCATTTGGCTATAAACGGTGGCGGACGTTTTTGCAATCGCTGCTTATGTTTTATTTCGTCACATTCATGGCCGGCGGCGGGTTGTTTGCCCTTCATTTTTTTTGGCAGACGGAAATCGACCTGCTGTCTTCGGTTGCCGCTTCAAAAGGCTATGCCGGCAGCGGAATCAGCTGGTTTTTTGTCATCATTGGTTTTCCGTTGGTTTGGTGGTTTTCAAAGAAGCAGTTTGAGGAGGCGGAATGGCAGCAAATCCGTTATGATCAGCTGGCGGAGGTTGAAATGACAGTAGCGGGTCATTCGTTTACGGCGACAGGCCTCGTTGACAGCGGCAACCAGCTTTCCGATCCGCTGACGAAAAAGCCGGTGATGATCGTCGAGGCAAAGCTTTTGCGTCCTTTTTTTTCAGAGGAAGCGTTAACCCATCTGCTTCATTTTCATGAACAGTCTTCCGATGAAGGCGCCGATACCCGGTTATTGGAGCGGGCTTGCTTAATTCCTTATCGCGTCGTTGGACAGTCCTCGCCTTTTTTAACCGGCATCAGGCCAGATCGGGTCGTCGTTGTTCAGGGAGGGAAGCGTTATGAAACGGCCAATGTTCTGTTAGGAATACAGGAAAAGGAGCTGTCTGCTGAAGGGGCTTTTCAATGTATTGTTCATCCGAGGTTAGTTGTCGGAGGCGACAGGGAGAAACTAGCATAATATAAATAGAGGAGGCTCGTCATGTTAAAGCTGAAAGCAACATTACTCTGGTACAAAATCATGTATAAGCTTGGAATGAAGGCGGATGAAATTTATTACATAGGGGGGAGTGAAGCTCTTCCGCCGCCCTTATCAAAGGAGGAGGAAGCCGTCCTCTTAAAAAAGCTTCCTTCAGGTGACAAAGCGGTGCGGTCGATGCTGATTGAACGGAATTTGCGGCTTGTTGTCTATATCGCGCGTAAGTTTGAAAATACCGGGATTAATATCGAGGATTTGATCAGCATCGGCACGATCGGACTGATCAAAGCGGTGAACACGTTTAACCCGGAAAAGAAAATCAAGCTGGCTACATACGCCTCCCGCTGCATTGAAAATGAGATTCTGATGTACTTGCGCAGGAATAATAAAACGCGCTCGGAGGTCTCATTTGATGAACCGCTGAATATCGATTGGGACGGAAATGAATTGCTGCTTTCCGATGTGCTGGGAACAGAAGACGATATTATTACGAAAGGGATTGAGGAAAAAGTCGACCGCAAGCTGCTCGTAAAAGCGCTGCATACGCTTAATGACCGGGAAAAACAGATTATGGAGATGCGCTTTGGACTAGCTGGCGAAGAGGAAAAGACACAAAAGGACGTCGCTGATTTATTAGGGATTTCCCAATCGTATATTTCCCGGCTGGAGAAACGGATTATTAAACGTCTCCAGAAAGAATTTAATAAAATGGTGTAAAACCTGGTCGTGAAATTTTTTCCTTCGTGTTTTTTCTTGTCACGACGTGCACGGTCTTTGATGAGCGTCTCTTCTCATCGAATGACCGTGCATATTTTTTTTTCCAGCGGAGATACTTTATTTGACATCATCTCCCACGACTAGGAGGGAAAGAATTGACACGAAACAAAGTAGAAATTTGCGGTGTAGACACGTCAAAATTGCCTGTTTTAAAGAACACGGAAATGCGTGAGCTCTTTCAACGATTACAGAGTGGAGAAACAAGTGCCCGGGAAACATTGGTAAACGGCAATCTTCGCCTTGTGCTTAGTGTAATTCAGCGTTTTAACAATCGGGGAGAGTATGTTGATGATTTGTTTCAAGTCGGCTGCATCGGATTAATGAAGTCGATTGATAATTTTGATTTAAGTCAAAACGTAAAGTTCTCTACATATGCTGTTCCGATGATTATCGGAGAAATTAGACGTTATTTGCGGGATAATAACCCGATTCGCGTCTCGCGCTCCCTCCGAGATATCGCCTATAAGGCACTGCAGGTGCGCGACCAGCTGATGGCGGAAAAAAAGCGGGAAAAAGAGCCGACTGTTCAGGAGATCGCCAAAGTGTTGGACGTGCCAAAAGAAGATGTTGTCTTTGCGCTTGATGCGATTCAGGACCCGGTCTCCTTATTTGAACCGATTTACAATGATGGTGGCGATCCGATCTTTGTGATGGACCAAATCAGTGACGAGCGCAATAAGGATGTCAACTGGGTCGAGGAAATCGCGTTGCGAGAAGCGATGGTCCGCTTGAATGACCGTGAAAAAATGATCTTGAATATGAGATTTTTCCAAGGGAAGACCCAGATGGAGGTTGCGGAGGAAATCGGCATTTCCCAGGCTCAGGTTTCCCGGTTGGAAAAAGGGGCGATTCAGCAAATGAATAAGTACGCGCAAATTTAATGAATAAAATGTAAGGCAGCTTCAGTCCGGCTTTAACGGAATGAGGCTGTTTTTTTTTGAGATGAGAGAAAGGATGGACAAAAAGCCGGGGGGCGTGTTGAAAAAGGATGCAGTCGCTCATAAATCGCTGATGACAATGCATATAGTAAGGTATGGACAATGAAGGAGAGTGAGGGCGATGATGAAAATTTCAGAGTTGCAAGTAAAGGATATTGTCAATATGGAGAACGGAAAAAGGTTGGGACAGCTGACTGATCTGGAGATCAATTTGCACAGCGGGCAAATTGAGGCGCTGATTATTAATGGGACCGGGAAAATGATGGGGCTGTTTGGCAAGGAATCAGCGGAGGTGACGATCCCGTGGAAAAATATCATCCGCATTGGCTCAGATGTGATTCTTGTCGAGGTACCGAGCGGATTTGGGAAAAAAAGCTATCCATTTGAACAGTCTTCGACAGTCCGCAAGCTCTGATTGGGAAGAAAGTCGTTTCTTGTAAGCTTCAACCTGTGATAAGATAAGAGGTATAAGACGATGACATCAACAGCAGGGAGGGATGGACATCGAACCGTTTGTTCAACAATCCGCGATGCATTTCATTATTGAACCTTGGCAGCAAACAGTCCCTTCCCTGATTGCAGGATTTTCCACAAGGGAGGGCGGGGTCAGTACGGGCCCCTACAGCAGCCTGAATCTTGGTTTTCATGTTGGAGACGATCAAGAATCAGTCCGGCAAAACCGCGAAAGACTGGCGGAACAATTGACGTTTCCCCTTTCACGCTGGGTCGGCACAGAGCAGGTGCATGAAGCAAGCGTGAAAAAGGTAAGCCTTGCCGACGCCGGCAAGGGAGCGGCGACATTGGAGACAGCGATTGCCGGAACGGATGCGCTCTATACAGCCGAGGAAAATTTGTTACTGACAAGCTTGTACGCCGATTGCGTACCGTTGTTTTTTCTGGCGCCCGATCAGCGGCTAATCGGGCTCGCTCATGCGGGCTGGCGCGGTACTGTTAAAGGGATTGCCCGGGCGATGGTCAGTCGCTGGCAGGCTGATGAAGGAGTTGATCCGGCCGATGTTCGCGTTGTGATCGGACCATGTATCAGTCAAAGTGCCTATGAGGTTGACGAGCGCGTGATTGATGCGGTCAGGCAGTCGCTGACGCTCGCGGCAGAGCAAACGTATACAGCCTGCGGAAATGATAAATATATGCTCGACCTCAGGCTCGTTAACAAGCAGCTTCTGCTTGAAGCCGGAGTGCGTGCCGATCATATTTTGCTCAGTTCGATTTGTACGGCGGGCGATGAGAGGATGTTCTCGCATCGGGCTGATGGCGGGAAAACGGGTAGAATGATGAGTTTTATCGGATTACGGGGCGATGAGGAGTGACAGAAGCAGTGTCGGTAAAGCAAAATGGTGAAACGATCAAAGCAGAAATAGAACAGATCTGTGCCCGCTGTGGCCGAGATCCAGACGAAATCAATATCGTCGCCGTGACGAAATATGTAAGTGTGCAAACCGCCCAGGAGGCGTTGTCAGCCGGCTTTGTTCATATTGGGGAAAACCGGGCGGAAGGGCTGGCTGAAAAGCGGAATTCTTTGCAAGGTGAGGCCGTTTGGCATTTTATCGGCTCCCTTCAGTCGAAGAAGGTAAAGAAAGTGATCGACAAAATCGATTATCTTCACTCCCTTGATCGAATCTCGCTTGCCAAGGAACTGGACAAGCGTCTGGCGTTCGGCAACCAGCTGAAGTGCTTCGTGCAGGTCAATGTGTCGGGAGAAGAATCAAAGGCCGGACTTGCCCCGGTAGAGGTTATCCCTTTCATTAGGGAGCTTGAGGCGTATCAGGGTGTTAAAGTGGTCGGCTTGATGACGATGGCGCCGTTTGTCGATGAACCGGAGGAAACGCGCGCCGTTTTTCGCAAGCTGCGACTGCTTCGGGATGAAGTGCAGGCTTTGCAATTGGCGCATGCCCCATGTCAGGAGCTTTCGATGGGAATGTCAAACGATTATCAAGTTGCGATTGAAGAAGGCGCGACCTTTATTCGGATAGGCTCTGCCTTGGTCGGGAGAGAATCAGATAGATAAGGGAGGAGAATGAAAATGGGAATGAAGTCGAAGTTCAAGCGTTTTTTCGAATTAGAAGACGAGGTTCAGGAAGTTGAAGAATTTGTTGACGATTCCTACGGCGAAGCTGAAGAGGAATCGAGAACACGAAGCCGCAGCAAAGGGCAGTCGTCACAAAATGTTGTCAGCCTGCAAAGCGTTCAAAAATCGTCAAAGGTCATTTTGCTGGAGCCGCGAACATATGATGAAGCGCAGGATATCGCTGATCATTTGAAAGCGCGCAAGGCCGTTATCATTAATTTACAGCGGATTTCCCACGAACAGGCCAAACGGGTAGTCGATTTTTTGAGTGGAACCGTGTATGCTATTGGAGGAGATATTCAAAAGCTCGGACCGAATATTTTTCTTTGCACGCCTGATAATATCGACGTGTCAGGCTCGATCACTGAAATGATGCAGGAGCATTTTCAGTCGTAATGGTTAAGAGAAGGTGGTGAATTCATGCAAACACTTGGTGCTCTGTTACTTCAATTGATGTATTTATATTCATTTTTGATTATTGGCTATATTCTGCTCTCATGGTTTCCAAATGCCCGGGAATCATCAATCGGACAATTTCTTGGAAGAGTGGTTGAGCCGTATTTAGAGCCGTTTCGGCGCTTTGTTCCGCCACTTGGGATGATAGACTTTTCACCGATTGTCGCGATCATCGTTCTCAATTTAGCAAGAACTGGAGTGGCGGCGCTCTTCGGTCTGATGTAGAGTAGAAAGGTAGATGTGCAATGTCGGTGTATCAGCATTATCGTCCGGAAGAAAGGCCGTTTATCGACCAGGTGCTCCAATGGCAGGAGGATGTGGAGGTACGTCATCAAATAAGGCTGACAGACTTTCTTGATCCGCGACAGCAAAAGATCATCGAATCGGTGATTGGAGCCAATGATGACGTGTCGTTGTCTTTTTCAGGTGGTCATCCGCTGGCGGAACGGCGCCGTGGTCTGTTGACGCCGCCTTATATCACACCGGCCGAAGATGATTTTCAATTAACGCTTTTTTCCATCGAGTATCCGGCTAAATTTGTCACGCTTGAGCATCGCGACGTGCTCGGTGCGCTAATGAACATCGGGTTAAAGCGGGAGAAATTTGGCGATATTTATTTGAATGAAGCGGCGATTCAACTGGTTGTGACGTCAGAAGTCGCCAACTATGTACAAGCCAATCTCGCCACGATTGGAAAAGCGAATGTGAAGCTGAAAGAAATTCCTGTCGCTGAGCATACTAAGCCTGTCGAAGCGTGGGAGGAAGCGGCGGCAACGGTTTCCTCACTGCGGCTCGATGTCGTACTGGCCCAGTTTTACCGGCTTTCGAGAACAAAGGTCCTTCCCTATATTGATAAAGGCCTGGTGAAGGTTAATTGGAAAGTTGTCGATCAGCCTGCTTTCCCCGTTGAGGAAGGGGACTACATATCTGTCCGCGGTTTTGGAAGGGTCCAGCTCAAAGCCATTGAAGGACGGACGAAAAAGGATAAAATTAGAATACGCTACGAGAGATTACTGTAACCCTCCTGTTGAAGCAGGGTTTTGATATGGGTTTGTCGAAACAAAAAGAAAGATGCTTTGCATTTCATGATTAGCCGGAGGTGACGAATGTGCCTTTAACTCCTTTAGATATTCACAATAAAGAATTTACCAGGGGATTTCGAGGGTATGATGAAGATGAGGTCAATGAGTTTTTAGACCAAATCATTAAAGATTATGAAGCTGTCCTACGCGAGAAAAAAGAATTATTTGAGCAGGTTACCGAATTAGATGAGAAGCTTGAGCATTTTAAAAACATTGAAGAAACGCTGAATAAATCCATTTTAGTGGCGCAGGAGTCCGCTGAGGAAGTCCGTCGCAATGCGCAGAAGGAAGCGCAGTTAATTGTGAAGGAAGCGGAAAAAAATGCCGATCGCATCATTAATGATGCACTGGCAAAGTCACGAAAAATTATGATGGAGATGGAGGAGCTGAAAAAACAGGCCTCTGTTTACAAGATGCGGTTTAAAATGCTCATCGAGGCGCAGATGGAAATGCTGAAGGCTGATGAGTGGGATGAAGTAGCTGAAGAAGAATCGGTTGAATGATTTTCTTGCACTTCTGAAATGGCTGACATATAATAATATCCATTACGAATAGGAAACAAACAGCGAGAGGGACGAGTACAGGGCGAAGGTGTGCATAGCGAACCGGGGATGGTGGAAGCCCGGTCATAACGCGCTTTGGAAAATCACCCTTTAGTTTTGCACTGAAACGTACAGTAGGCTGCAACGCGTCATTCACGTTACGAATACTTGAGTGGGAGCCATTCTCCCATGAGGGTGGTACCGCGGGTTAACTTCTCGTCCCTTACTTAGGGGCGGGAAGTTTTTTAGTTTTTTTAGTTGCTACATCTTTTAAAAAGCCTGGAGAGTAGCGAACGAAGCCATTGCCAGCTTGAAAAGAACCGCTGCAATCATTGATGCGCTAATAGAGCTGAATAAAGTTAATAACCATATAGGAGGAAAGAGAATGGATTATAAAGAAACGCTGTTAATGCCGCAAACTGATTTTCCGATGAGGGGAAATCTTCCGAACCGGGAACCGGAACGACAAGCAAAATGGAGTGAAAGTGATATTTATCAAAAGGTGCAGCAACGTACCGAAGGACGTCCGTTATTTGTTTTGCATGATGGACCTCCATACGCAAATGGCGATATTCATATGGGACATGCGCTAAATAAAATTTTAAAGGATTTTATCGTCCGCTATAAATCAATGAGCGGCTACCACGCGCCGTATGTGCCGGGCTGGGATACGCACGGACTACCGATTGAAACGGCATTGACGAAGAGCGGAAAGGTGAACCGCAAGGCGATGAGCGTCGCTGAATTCCGCAAGCTGTGCGAAGAATACGCGAAAAAGCAAATTGAGCGCCAACGCGAGCAGTTTATGCGTTTAGGAGTGCGCGGTGACTGGTGGAATCCGTACGTGACGCTTGAGAAGGAATACGAAGCCCAGCAGATCAAGGTGTTTGGTGAAATGGCGAAAAAAGGCTATATTTACAAAGGCAAAAAGCCGGTTTATTGGTCTCCTTCGTCGGAATCTGCTCTTGCTGAAGCTGAAATTGAATACCACGACAAACGTTCTCCTTCGATTTATGTGGCGTTTCAGGTGAAGGAAGGAAATGATGTCCTTGAAGGTGATGAAGCAATCGTCATCTGGACGACGACGCCTTGGACGATTCCGGCAAACTTGGGGATTTCCGTCCATCCAGATCTTGATTACAACGTTGTGAAGGTTGCTGACAAGAAATATGTTGTCGCTGCCGGACTGCTTGAGTCGCTTGAAAAAGAATTGGAATGGGAACAGGTCGACGTGCTGAAGACGTTTAAAGGAAAGGAGCTTGAATACGTCAAAGCCGAGCATCCGCTTTACGGACGCGATTCGCTTGTCATGTGCGGCGACCATGTCACGCTTGATGCCGGTACGGGCTGTGTTCATACCGCTCCCGGACACGGGGAGGAGGACTATCTTGTCGGTCAGAAATATGGTCTTGATGTACTCTGCCCTGTCGATGACAAAGGGAATATGACGGACGAAGCGCCGGGCTTTGAAGGTCTGTTCTACGATCAAGCGAACAAGCCGATTACCGAAAAGCTGGATGAGATCGGCGCTTTGCTGAAGCTGACGTTCATCACGCACTCGTACGCTCATGACTGGCGGACGAAAAAGCCGGTTATTTACCGGGCGACGGCGCAATGGTTTGCTTCGATCGAGCAATTTCGTCCCGAGCTGCTTAAAGCGATCGAGGAAGTCGAATGGCTGCCGAAATGGGGAGAAACCCGTCTGTACAATATGGTGCGCGACCGCGGGGACTGGTGTATTTCAAGACAGAGGGCGTGGGGTGTGCCGATTCCGGTCTTTTACGGAGAAGATGGCGAGCCGATCATTACAGACGAGACGATTGACCATGTTTCCGCCTTGTTCCGCGAGCATGGATCAAATATTTGGTTCGAATGGGAAACGGAGCAGCTTCTTCCGGAAGGCTTTACGTCACCACATAGCCCGAATGGCAGCTTTACGAGAGAAATGGACATTATGGACGTCTGGTTTGACTCCGGCTCTTCGCATCAGGCGGTGTTAGAGGAACGGGCCGACCTCGTCCGTCCGGCTGACCTCTATTTGGAAGGCTCGGATCAGTATCGCGGCTGGTTCAACTCTTCGTTGTCGACAAGCGTTGCCGTTACAGGGAAAGCGCCGTATAAAGGGGTGTTGAGTCACGGCTTCGCGCTTGACGGTGAAGGGCGGAAGATGAGTAAATCAATCGGAAATGTCGTCGTGCCGAACGATGTGATGAAGCAGCTTGGAGCCGATATTTTGCGCCTCTGGGTTGCGTCAGTTGATTATCAGGCCGATGTTCGTGTTTCGGATAAGATTTTAAAGCAGGTCTCCGAAACCTACCGGAAAATCCGCAATACGTTCCGCTTCTTGCTTGGAAATCTGCATGATTTTGATCCGGCGGTGAACCGCGTGGCGACGGAGGAACTCGGTGAGGCTGATTTGTTTATGCTCGTCAAGCTTAACGAAGTCGTTGAAAAAGCGAAGCAGGGCTATGAGCATTATCAGTTTTCGACTGTGTACCATACGATCCACAATTTCTGTACGATTGAATTAAGCTCCTTCTACATGGATATGGCGAAGGATACGCTCTATATTGAGCATGCCAATCATCCCGCCCGCCGAGCAATTCAAACGGTGATGTATGACGTGCTTGTCGCGTTAACGAAATTAGTATCGCCGATTTTGTCTCACACAGCCGATGAGGTGTGGGAGCATATTCCGGGTGTGAGCGAGGAAAGTGTGCAGCTAACGGATATGCCTGAGGCAAAAACGTTTACTGATGTGGAAGCGTTGCTGGCAAAATGGAACCATTTCATGTCTGTCCGCGACGATGTGTTAAAAGCATTGGAGCAGGCCAGAAACGAGAAGAAAATCGGGAAATCGCTGACAGCGGCGATTACGATTTATGCAAGCGGCGCCGTCCGTCAGCTGCTCAGCTCAATCCCGTCGTTGGAAAAGCTGTTTATCGTCTCTGCGGTTAAGCTGGCGGGTGAAGCGAGCGAAGCGCCGGGTGAAGCAGCGGTGTTTGAAGATTTGGCGATTGTCGTTCAGCAGGCGGAAGGGGAAACATGCGAGCGCTGCTGGGTCGTATCAACGACCGTCGGCTCCAACAGCGAGCATCCTACTTTATGTTCGTCATGTGCCGAAACGGTGTCAACGTATTATCAAAACGTCTAATAAGAAAGGCGATGATCGCCTGGATGGAGCTGGAGTAGAAGGTAAAAAACAACCTTTTGCCCCGGCTCTTTTCTTAACGACTATTTGCTTGATTGTTGGTCACACTAAAAAAGAACATTCGCTCGTTGGATGTTCATGCCGATCTAAAGGGAGAGAGACAGCAGTGACAGATTACCGACAAATGAAACAGCAGCTAGTCGCGCGTAAAGCGGAACTTGAAAAAATCATTAAGCAGGAGTTTGGTGATGAAACACACCAGGCGTTATCCGATCTGACAGGCGAGCTTTCGCAATATGATAACCATCCAGCTGATGCGGCAACGGACTTATATGAGCGGGAAAAGGATTATGCTTTGCTTGAGCATGCCGAGCGCGAGCATGAAGAAGTGGAGCATGCTTTGCGGAAGTTTACCGATGGCACATACGGCATTTGTGAAGCGACCGGTCAGACGATTCCGCTCGAGCGCCTCAAGGCAAATCCGACTGCGCGGACCATTGTCGCCGCCGCCTCACAGGAAAATCGCGGACGTCCAGCCGAAGAGGATGTGCTAAAAGGGTTTTCTGCTTATCAATTTGACGGGCGCGACGACGAGACCGAATTTGATGCGGAAGATGCCTACCAAGCGGTTGCGCGCTTTAATGACAACTCGATGACCTATGAGGATGCCTCGCTTGATGAGGAGGATGAATCAATCGGTTATGTCGAAGAAATCGAAGGATTTTTATCGACTGGAATTGAGGGTTATACCGGAAGTGATAAGGTTGATGTCCAGCACAATGTTCATTTAAATCATTACGTCAATGGCGACAAATGAAGGGAGAGCGGGGCTGGGACGCTGAGTGTGTCAGCCCCTGCTCTCCGTTTTTTAAGGATGAGGGCGAAGCGTCGGCTTCTTAAGCGTTTTGGTTCCAACCTTTTTGTGCTATAATGCTATAGTGTGGAAAGATAGGGACAGGAGGACCAGCTTTGAAATATTACCTTTTAGCAGTCGCGATTATACTGATTGATCAACTGACAAAATGGGTAGTTGATACACAGATGGAAATTGGGGAACGGTTGACGATTATTGAAAATGTGCTTTATTTTACGTCGCACCGCAATACAGGTGCTGCTTTTGGAATTTTGCAGGGCCAGATGTGGTTTTTTTATATTATTACAACCGTAGTCATCATCGGAATTATTTATTACATGCAAAAGGAAGCGAAAAACAGCCGTTTGTTCGGGACAGCTTTAGGGCTTATTCTTGGCGGAGCGATTGGCAATTTTATTGACCGTCTCTTTCGCGGAGAAGTCGTTGACTTTGTCGATACATATATATTCGGTTATGATTTTGCGATATTTAATGTCGCCGATGCGTCGTTATGTATCGGTGTAGGGCTGTTGTTTATTAAGATGATCGGTGATGAGCGCCGCGAGAAGAAGGAGAAAAAGTAATGGAAGTTTACAATTGGACAGTGACGGCCGAACAGGAGGCAGAACGGATTGACAAGCTGCTGACGTCGTTTGAGGGGTGGTCACGTTCCCAAGTACAGCAATGGATTAAAGAGGGCGCCGTAACGATCAATGAGCAAGCTGTAAAAAGCAATTATAAAGTGGCGGAGGGTGATCAGATCACGTTAACCGTTCCTGAACCCGAGCCGTTGGAAATAAAGGCAGAAAACATTCCGCTCGATATTGTGTTTGAGGATGAAGATGTGATTGTGGTCAATAAGCCCCGCGGGATGGTCGTCCATCCGGCACCTGGGCATTATTCACACACGCTTGTGAATGCGCTGATGTATCATTGTAAGGATTTGTCGGGGATCAACGGGGTGATTCGCCCGGGGATCGTTCACCGGATTGACAAGGATACGTCAGGCTTGCTGATGGTCGCCAAAAACGACCGCGCTCATGAATCGTTAGTCTCGCAGTTGAAGGCGAAAACGACGAAACGTCTTTACAAAGCGATCGTCCACGGGGTGATTCCTCATCAGCACGGCACGATTGATGCGCCGATCGGACGCGATAAAAAAGACCGCCAAAGCATGGCGGTGACCGATGAAAACAGCCGTGAAGCCGTTACTCATTTTACCGTGTTGGAATGCTTCGCCAATCACACTTATGTGCAGTGTGAGCTGGAAACAGGGCGGACGCATCAAATTCGCGTTCATATGAAATATATCGGCTTTCCACTGGTCGGCGATCCGAAATACGGACCGAAGAAGAAAACGGTCGATATTGAAGGGCAAGCTCTTCACGCTGCCGTTCTTGGCTTCGTCCATCCCCGGACAGGAGAGGAGCTGGAGTTTGAAGCGCCTATTCCAGCGGAAATGGAAGAAGTACTCCGCTATTTACGCTCGATGTAAGCAGAAAAAATGATTGACATCACGAAAGAGATCGTGCATACTGAACAAGAACTAAATGTCCTTTAACTACAGTCCCGTGAGGCTGAGAAGGAAACGAACGTACAGGTAGTATATGTAACGTACATTCACCTCTCATGTCTTTTGGACATGAGAGGTTTTTTCGTTTCTGATACAGGTAGGCTGGAGGTGTGAACATGACAAGGGTCATTTTAGATGAACAGGCGATCCGCCGCGGGATCACCCGCGTTGCACATGAAATTATCGAACGCAACAAAGGAATTGAGAATTGCGTCCTCGTTGGCATCAAAACGAGAGGAATTTATTTGGCGAAGCGTCTGGCCGAGCGAATTGAACAAATTGAAGGGGCGTCGATCCCTGTAGGGGAAATCGACATCACGCTTTATCGCGATGATTTAACGGTAAAGTCGAAAAGCGAGGAACCGATTATCCAGGGGACGGATATTCCGATCACTATTAGTGGAATGAAAGTGATCCTGGTCGATGATGTCCTTTATACCGGTCGTACCGTGCGCGCCGCCCTTGACGCGCTGATTGATTTAGGAAGGCCTGAACAAATTCAATTGGCTGTCCTGATTGACCGCGGTCATCGTGAATTGCCAATTCGACCCGATTATGTCGGAAAAAACGTCCCGACTTCAAAGAGTGAAGTGATTGTCGCCAAGCTGAGCGAAGTCGATGATAGTGATCAAGTGACAATTGAAGAAAAAGAATAACTACTACTCATTATAATGTTCTCTTTAACTCAGTCCTGTGAGGCTGACAAGAGTGCTTTCCCTGGTCTTACTGTGCCTTAATGAAGACCGCGAAACCCTCTCTGTCAGCCGCAGAGAGGGTTTTTTTGAGAAGAAGAGAGAAAAAGCAGGGGGAAGGAACATGAAAAATCCAGAAAAAATAGGAATCCGTGATATACCGAGATTGGATAAATGGTTTATTTTAAGCTTTCAGCACTTATGCGCGATGTTTGGCGCGACGATTCTTGTGCCGTTTCTCGTTGACTTGAGTCCGTCGGTTGCCTTGCTTTCAAGCGGACTCGGCACACTTGCTTATCTGTTCATTACGAAAGGACAAATTCCGGCTTATCTCGGATCATCCTTTGCTTTTATTGCTCCGATCCTCTCGGCAACAGCGCTCGGAGGTCCTGAAGGAGCGATGATCGGAAGCTTCTTTGCCGGTTTGGTCTACGGGATCGTCGCGCTTTTGATTAAGCAAAGCGGCGTCAAATGGATCCTGCAAATTTTACCGCCGATCGTCGTCGGACCGGTTATTATTGTGATCGGGCTCGGCCTTGCGCCGACGGCGATTGATATGGCGATGAACGTCGACGGAGCCTACAGCTCACTCCATTTCACAGTCGCCTTGATCACGCTGGCGATTACCGTGATCGCTTCGATGTTTTTTAAAGGCTTCTTCGGACTAGTGCCGATTATGTTTGGAATTATCGGCGGTTATGTGACAGCCTACTTCGTCGGGATTGTCGACCTGACGCCGATTGGCGAGGCAAGCTGGCTGGCGGCTCCAGCCGTTATCATCCCGTTTGTGACGTATGCTCCTGAATTCAACTGGCAAATCGTGGCGATTATCGCGCCGATTGCCGTTGTAACAATCGCCGAGCATATTGGCGACCAAATGGTTCTGAGCAAGGTCGTCGGGAAAAACTTTATCGAAAAGCCGGGTCTGCACCGTTCGATTTTGGGCGATGGCGTGGCGACGATGATCGCGTCCCTAATCGGCGGTCCGCCAAATACGACTTATGGTGAAAATATCGGCGTGCTGGCGATTACCCGGGTGTTTAGTGTGTTCGTTATCGCCGGCGCCGCGGTAATGGCGATCTGCTTTGCCTTTATCGGGAAAATATCGGCGATTATTTCTACGATTCCGGGGGCGGTAATGGGCGGTGTTTCGATCCTGCTTTTCGGAGTGATCGCTTCTTCCGGCTTGCGGATGCTGATTGATAATCAGATTGATCTTGGAGCGAAGCGGAATTTGATTATTTCTTCCGTGATCCTCGTCCTTGGAGTTGGCGGAGCGTTTATCCAGGTTTCTGAGGATATGCAAATTCCGGGCATGGCGCTGGCGACACTTGTCGGGATCGTCCTGCATCTAGTGCTGCCGGATAAAGCGGCAAGCTACAGCAAAAAGCCGATGTTCCAGGAAGAAGAGGAAAATGAGGAAGTCGCCTAAAGCATATATGGAAGCCCCTTTAATGTGGTTCAGAGAGACCTCAAAGGGTGCTTGAAGCGGAAGCGGCCACGGCTGCTCGCTTCGGGCTACCCTGAGAGATCGCTCTCAGGGTTTTTAACATTATGGCAAAAGGTTGTCTTCCCTCTTGCCACTGCACTCCCTTGCAAAACAATAAAAAATCAAGGAGGCTGATGTCGATGATCACCGTGAAAATGAATGAGCCGCAGCTGCGTCAGGAATTGCTGTCACTTGATCTTCTCCCGGTTAGCGAAATTACAACATTGCTGGAGGAAGCCGAGACCTTTTCCTATGGAAAGTCATGGCGCGGAGCAACGGAGCAGTTTGTCGCAAACTTGTTTTTTGAACCGAGTACGCGGACCCGTTACAGCTTTGAGGTCGCTGAGAAGAAGCTCGGTCTGGAGGTGCTTTCCTTCGACGCCAAGCATTCAAGCGTGCAAAAAGGCGAGACATTGCTCGACACTGTCAAAACATTTGAAGCGATCGGTGTTGAGGCCGTGGTGATACGCCATCCGGAAAATGAATATTACCATGACTTGCGCGAGCACGTATCGATTCCGATCATTAATGCCGGCGACGGCAGCGGGCATCATCCAACGCAGTCATTGCTTGATTTACTGACGATTCAGCAGGAGTTTGGCCAGTTTGCCGGCCTGACAGTCGTCATTGCCGGGGATTTGCGCCATAGCCGCGTCGCGCGTTCAAATGCGCGGGCATTAAAGCGGCTTGGCGCCGACGTCCGCATCGCCGGACCTGCGGAATGGATGGCAGGCTTTACGGAAGAGTATGACCATCTTCCGTTTGATGAAGCGCTCGGGCAGGCCGATGTGATGATGCTCTTGCGGATTCAGCATGAACGCCATGGCGGCGGGATGCGCTGGTCGAAGGAGGAGTATCACAGACAGTACGGGTTGACGCTTGAGCGGGAGACAAGGATGAAAAAGGAAGCGATCATTCTGCATCCCGGTCCGGTCAACCGCGATGTTGAACTGGCGAGTGAGCTTGTCGAAGCAAAGCGTTCGCGGATTTTTAAACAGATGAAAAATGGAGTCGCTGTTCGCCAGGCTGTATTGAAGCGGGCGCTGACACGTTAACCTAATTTAAGAGGAGGAAATGAAATGACAATTCAATTAAAAGGCGGTTTCGTATTACAGCAGGACGGTTCATTAAAGCAGCAGGATGTTTTTATTTCAGAAGGACGGACGTATTTTCAAAAGCCGGGTGAGCCGCAGGAAGTGATTGATGTCGAAGGTCAGCTTGTCGCACCGGGTCTGGTCGATGTGCATGTTCATTTGCGCGAGCCGGGTGGAGAGGCGAAGGAAACGATTGCCACCGGTTCAAAGGCGGCAGCGGCGGGCGGCTTTACGACGATTTGTGCGATGCCAAATACACGCCCTGTCCCGGATAATGCGGAAACGCTTAGTCACATCCGCAAGAAGATGGAAGAAACGGGCTATGTCCGCGTCCTTCCGTATGCGTCGATCACGATCAGACAGCTTGGTCAGGAGCTGACTGATTTTGCCGCTTTGAAGGAAGCCGGGGCGTTCGCCTTCACCGATGACGGTGTAGGCATTCAATCGGCCGATCAAATGCTGCAGGCGATGACACGCGCGGCCGAGCTTGACATGGCAATCGTCGCCCATTGTGAAGAGGATACGCTGATCCACGGCGGTTATGTTCATGATGGCAACTATGCCGCCAAGCATAACTTGAAAGGAATCCCGTCGATTTGTGAATCTGTACATATTGCCCGTGATGTCCTGCTCGCTGAAGCGACGGGCGCCCATTATCACGTCTGCCATATTAGCACGAAGGAAAGCGTCCGCGTTGTGCGCGATGCGAAGCGCGCCGGCATTCGCGTCACGGCGGAAGTATCACCGCATCACCTCCTGCTGTGCGAGGATGATATTCCAGGCCTGGATCCGAATTTTAAAATGAATCCGCCACTCCGTTCGAAAGAGGACCAGGAAGCGCTGTGGGAAGGGTTGTTTGACGGAACGATTGATTTCATCGCGACTGACCATGCGCCTCATCGCGAGGAAGAAAAAGCAGCCGGAATGGAACGGGCACCGCTTGGCATTGTCGGCTCGGAAACCGCCTTTCCGCTCTTGTATACCCACATGGTGAAAAGCGGAAAAGCGACGCTGAAGCAGCTGGTTGACTGGCTGACGGTGAAACCGGCCGAAGCATTTTCCTTGCCTGCCGCGGTGCTGACAGAGGGCGGCGTTGCCGACGTAACGGTGATTGATCTAACGACTGAAAAAGCGATTGATAAGGAAGCCTTTTTCTCCAAAGGAAAAAACACGCCGTTTGATGGCTGGGTGTGCCAAGGCTGGCCGCTTTATACATTTGTTGACGGGAAGCTTGTCTTTCATAAGGAAGAGGTGAAAGCATGAAAAAGCAGCTGATTTTAGAGGATGGTCACGTGTTTGTCGGCGAAGGCTTTGGTGCTGACAAAGAGATGAGCGGTGAGGTTGTGTTTAATACCGGAATGACGGGCTATCAGGAAATTTTGTCCGATCTCTCCTATTGCGGCCAAATTGTGACGATGACCTACCCGCTCATTGGAAACTACGGCATAAATCGCGATGACTTTGAATCGATCACCCCGGCGATTCATGGCTTGATCGTAAAGGAATATGAAGCGGAGCCTTCCCATTGGAAGGAGGAGGAATCGCTTGGCACGCTTCTTGAAGCAAAGGGCATTCCAGGTCTTGCCGGGATCGATACGAGAAAGCTGACTAGGCTGATCCGCGAGCATGGAACGATGAAAGGACGGATTTGTTCATTGGAGGTCGATCCGCAGGTGGTTGCCGCCGAGCTGAGACAGACGGTGATGCCGACGAATCAGGTCGAGCTCGTCTCGACAAAGGATGCCTATCACGCGCCCGGGCGCGGAAATCGCGTCGTGCTCGTTGATTTCGGAATGAAGCACGGTATTTTACAGGAGCTGATCGCCAGACAGTGCGATGTCGTCGTTGTCCCATACAATACGAGCGCAGAGGAAATCATCCGCCTCGGTGCAGACGGTGTGATGCTAAGCAATGGGCCGGGGAACCCGGTTCATGTTCCTGGCGCGATTGCGATGATACAGGGGTTACTTGGCCGCGTGCCGATTTTCGGAATCTGTCTCGGTCATCAGCTGCTCGCTTTGGCGTGCGGCGCGACAACGAGCAAGCTGCGCTTCGGCCATCGCGGCTCGAATCATCCGGTGCGTGAGCTGGCGACAGGGAAAATTGACATTACAGCGCAAAACCACGGCTATACCGTAGATCCGGATTCCTTAGTCGATACACGTCTGGAGCTGACGCATGTCGCTGTCAATGACGGAACGGTAGAAGGAGTCAAGCATCTTGACGCACCGGCGTTCAGCGTCCAATATCATCCGGAGGCCTCACCGGGTCCGCAGGATGCAAACCCGTTGTTTGATCAGTTTGTGACAATGATGGAAGCGGAAAAGAAAGCACGAGTACTTGCGTAATAGAGAAGGGAGAGGGAGCAATGGGGAAGCGTGAAGATATTCAGAAAATATTAGTGATCGGTTCGGGGCCGATTGTCATCGGGCAGGCGGCGGAATTTGATTATGCCGGGACACAGGCTTGTCAGGCACTTAAAGAAGAGGGCTATGAGGTTATTTTGATCAATTCAAATCCGGCGACAATCATGACGGATACAACGATGGCCGACCGTGTTTATATTGAGCCGATAACGCTTGAATTCGTCAGCCGGATCATCCGCAAAGAACGTCCCGATGGGATTGTCGCGACGCTTGGCGGACAGACAGGCCTGAATATGGCGATGGAGCTGGAACAAGCGGGAATTCTCGCCGATTACGGAATTGAACTGCTCGGAACGAATCTTGAGGCGATCCAAAAGGCCGAGGACCGCGACCTCTTCCGCACCTTGATGAATGAGCTGGAGCAGCCGGTGCCGGAAAGCGAAATCGTCCACACTCTTACGGAAGCGGAAGCATTTGTCGCGCAGATCGGTTTCCCTGTCATTATCCGGCCGGCTTATACGCTCGGCGGCACGGGCGGCGGGATCGCTCATACGGAAGAAGAGCTGAAAGAAATCGTCACAAGCGGATTGAAGTACAGCCCTGTCACGCAATGTCTGATTGAAAAAAGCATCGCCGGCTTCAAGGAAGTGGAATATGAAGTGATGCGTGACGCGAAGGACCAGGCGATCGTCGTCTGTAATATGGAAAATATCGATCCTGTCGGCGTCCATACAGGTGACTCGATCGTCGTTGCTCCGAGTCAGACGTTAACCGACCGCGATTATCAGCGGCTCCGCAACGCGTCATTGACGATTATTCGCGCGCTCGGTATCGAAGGCGGCTGTAATGTACAATTTGCCCATGATCCGTTCAGCGATCAGTACTATATTATCGAGGTTAATCCGCGCGTCAGCCGTTCCTCGGCGCTCGCTTCAAAGGCGACCGGTTACCCGATTGCCAAGATGGCGGCGAAAATTGCCGTCGGCTACAGTCTCGATGAACTGCTGAACCCGATTACCGGGAAAACCTATGCCAGCTTTGAGCCGGCGCTCGACTATGTGGTGACGAAAATTCCACGCTGGCCGTTTGATAAATTTGATGCTGCCAACCGTTCGCTCGGCACCCAAATGAAAGCAACCGGTGAAGTGATGGCGATCGGCCGTAATTTGGAAGAGTCGTTGTTAAAAGCTGTTCGCTCTCTGGAGGCCGGCTATGACCATCTCTATGATAAAAAGCTTGCCGAAGCTCCGACGGAGACGCTTTTGCAGCGGATTGAGAAAGCCGATGATGAACGGCTGTTTACGCTTGCTGAGCTGCTGCGCCGCGGAGAAACCGTACAAGAGCTGATCGAACGGACGAAAATTGACCGCTTTTTCATTCAGAAGCTGGCGCGGATGATGAAGCTTGAGCAGGAATTGGCCGGAAAAAAAGGTGATCTCGACGTATTGCAGAGAGCGAAGGAACGTGGCTTCTCCGATTTGGCAATTGCCCGTCTCTGGCAGATGGAGGAGCGCGCGGTTTACGAGCTTCGCGCGGCGAACGGCCTTCGTCCTGTTTATAAAATGGTGGACACATGCGCGGCGGAATTTGAATCGGAAACCCCTTATTTTTACGGAACGTACGAAGAAGAAAATGAATCGGTGCGGACGGACAAGAAAAGCATCCTCGTCCTCGGCTCCGGCCCGATCCGGATCGGACAGGGCATTGAATTCGATTATGCGACCGTCCATACAGTTTGGGCGATCAAGGAAGCCGGCTATGAAGCGATTATTATGAACAACAATCCGGAAACCGTCTCAACGGACTTCAGCACGTCAGATAAGCTGTATTTTGAGCCGTTAACGGTTGAAGATGTGATGCATGTGTTTGAGCTCGAACAGCCGGAAGGGGTGATCGTCCAGTTTGGCGGGCAGACGGCGATTAATCTCGCCGCCGATCTTGAGGCGCGCGCCGTGCCGATTATCGGGACGTCGCTGGAAAGCATGGACCGCGCCGAGGATCGTGACAAGTTTGAGCAGACGCTGCTGGCGCTCGATATTCCGCAGCCGCTAGGTAAAACAGCGACGTCGGTCGAAGGAGCGGTGGCGATTGCGACGGAAATCGGCTATCCGGTGCTCGTGCGGCCATCCTATGTGCTTGGCGGCCGGGCGATGGAAATTGTCTATAAGGAAGAAGAGCTGCTCAACTATATGACAAATGCCGTCAATGTCAATCCGAAGCATCCTGTATTGATTGACCGCTACTTGACCGGGAAAGAGCTCGAGGTCGACGCGATTTCTGATGGCGAGAACGTCTTTATTCCGGGAATGATGGAGCATATTGAACGTGCCGGGGTGCATTCAGGCGACTCGATCGCCGTCTATCCACCGCAAACCGTTCCTGATGAGTTAAAGCAGAAGGTGATCGAGCGGACGATTGCGATTGCGAGAGGCTTGCGTATCGTCGGCCTGTTGAACATTCAGTTTGTCTGGCACCGCGACGAAGTGTATGTGCTCGAAGTCAATCCGCGTTCAAGCCGGACCGTGCCGTTTTTAAGCAAAATTACCGGCGTGCCGATGGCGAACCTCGCAACGAAGGTGATGCTCGGCAAAACCTTGCCGGAGCTTGGCTACGAAACAGGCTATCAGGAAGAAGCGAGTGAGGTGTCGGTGAAGGTGCCGGTGTTCTCCTTTGCTAAACTCCGTCGCGTTGATATTACGCTCGGACCGGAAATGAAATCGACCGGTGAAGTCATGGGTCGTGACCAGACGCTTGAAAAGGCGCTCTACAAAGGCCTGATCGCTTCGGGAATGACGATTCCGACCCACGGTTCAGTCTTGTTTACGATTGCCGACAAAGACAAAGAAGAGGCGCTCAGCCTCGTGGAGCGCTTCCATCAGATCGGCTTTGATATTCTGGCTACGGCCGGAACGGCAGGCTATATTAAAGCGAAAAACATTCCGGTGACGGTCGTCAACAAAATTGGTGAAGCGAAGCCGCATTTGCTCGACGTGATTCAGCAGGGGGAAGCGCAGTTTGTCATCAATACGCTGACGCGCGGAAAACAGCCGGCGCGGGATGGCTTCCGCATCCGCCGGGAAGCGGTAGAAAACGGCATCGTCTGCTTAACGTCAATCGATACGGCAGAGGCACTGCTCCGTGTGCTTGAGTCGATTACGTTTTCGTCAGAATGCATGCCGCAAATGCAGATGTGAGAAGAATAGAGGAGGGACAACGATGAAAAAAGGCTTACTAACGATCATCAATCAAAGAGAGCTGACTAGAAATGTCGTCGAAGTAACATGTGAGGGTGAGCTTGCCGGCTTAATGAAAGAACCGGGACAATTTCTTCATCTTCGCGTCAGTGAAACAGACGATTTGCTGTTGCGCAGACCGGTCAGTATTTGCGATGTCGATCTTGAACGGAAGCAGGTCAAAATGCTCTACCGGATCGAAGGGAAAGGAACAGCGCGCCTCGCGGCCAAGCCAGTGGGGACGGCGCTCGACGTGCTTGGCCCGCTTGGTCACGGGTTCCCGCTTGAGGCGACAGAGCGCGGGGAAACGGCCTTGTTGATTGGTGGAGGGGTAGGCGTCCCTCCTCTCTATTATTTGTCAAAGCAGCTGCTGGCACGAGGCGTCAATGTCATTCATATTCTCGGCTTTCAATCGGCCGAAGATGTCTTTTATGAGCAGGAATTTAAAGAACTGGGACCGACCTATGTCGCGACCGTTGACGGAACGAGAGGAACGAAAGGATTTGTCACAGATGTGATCTCGCGCGAATCGCTGGAATGTGATACACTTTATGCTTGTGGACCGACCCCAATGCTTGAGGCTCTTTCGGCTTTATATGCCGATCAACGGGCGTTTTTATCGCTTGAGGAACGGATGGGCTGTGGGATTGGCGCCTGCTTCGCCTGCGTCTGTCATGTCGCTGGAGATGAAGCGGGGACAAGCTACCGGAAAGTGTGTACAGATGGACCTGTCTTTGCTGTAGGGGAGGTAGTGCTATGAACCGTTTAGCTGTCAATTTACCTGGTTTAACGATGCGAAATCCGATCATGCCTGCTTCAGGCTGCTTCGGCTTCGGGAAAGAATACGCCGACTATTTTGATTTGGCTCAATTAGGGGCGATTGCGATCAAAGCGACGACATTTGAGCCGCGTTTCGGTAATCCGACGCCGCGTGTCGCTGAGACCGCCAGTGGTATTCTGAATGCGATCGGCCTGCAAAATCCCGGCCTCGAATCCGTGCTCGCCAATGAGCTGCCGTGGCTCGAGCGCTATGATGTGCCGATTGTTGCCAACGTTGCCGGAACGAATATTGATGACTATGTGGAGACAGTGGCCCGCCTTTCTGAAGCCGCCAATGTCGCCGCGATCGAGCTGAATATTTCCTGTCCGAACGTTAAGCAGGGCGGGATTGCCTTTGGAACGATTCCCGAAGTGGCCGCAGAGTTGACTCGTGAAGTAAAAAATGTATCAGCTGTGCCTGTCTATGTCAAGCTCTCCCCGAATGTCGCTGATATTGTCAGCATCGCCAAGGCGGTGGAGGCTGCCGGAGCGGATGGGCTTTCCATGATTAATACATTGTTGGGGATGCGGATTGATCTGAAATCACGCCGGCCGATTTTAGCGAATGGCTACGGCGGCTTGTCAGGACCGGCCGTCAAGCCTGTTGCGATCCGGATGATTCACCAGGTGAGTCAGGCCGTCGATCTTCCGATTATCGGAATGGGCGGGATTCAAACGGCTGATGACGTCATTGAATTCATGCTGGCCGGAGCGAGCGCAGTCGCTGTTGGAACGGCGAATTTCACCGACCCGTTAGTTTGTCCGACGATTATTGAACAACTCCCCCTTCGCTTAGATGAGCTTGGAGTCGAACACGTCACAGATCTTATTGGAGGGAGCTGGAAGGAAACATGCAACGTCCCCTTATGATCGCGTTGGATATTGATAGTAAGGAAAAACGTCGGCAGCTTTTAGCCGAGTTTGATGATGAACGGCTTTTTTTGAAAGTCGGAATGGAGTTATTTTACCGTGAAGGACGCGCGGTTGTGGAAGAGCTGAAGCAGGCAGGGCATCAGATCTTTCTCGACCTGAAGCTGCACGATATTCCAAATACGGTCTCACGGGCGATGAGAAGCCTTGCCGAGCTTGACGTCGATGTCGTCAATGTCCATGCGGCCGGCGGAAAGAAAATGATGACAGCGGCGCGTGAAGGACTGGAGCAAGGGACGCCAGCCGGCAAGCAACGTCCGCTTTTGATCGCGGTCACTCAATTGACAAGCACAAATGCGGAGATGCTTGCGAAAGAGCTGCTGATTGGCGAGCCTTTGCAGGATGTTGTCCGCGCTTATGCGAAATCAGCCGCAGAAAGCGGAATCGAAGGTGTCGTCTGCTCGGCGCAGGAGGTGCCGCTGATTCATGAAGCCTGTGGCCCGAATTTTTACACGGTTTGCCCCGGCATTCGCAGACAAGAGGATGCGGCCGGTGATCAAATCAGGATCGTCACCCCGGGTGAAGCGTACCGGCTTGGAAGCTCGGCAATCGTCGTCGGAAGAAGCATCACAACGGCTGAGCGCCCGTATGAGGTCTACCAAGAGATGAAAAACGAATGGGAGGGAAAAGCATGAGAGAACGTATTGCCCGTTATTTATTAGACATTGAAGCGGTTCATCTCCGCCCAAATCAACCATTTACATGGACATCGGGTATCCGGTCGCCGATTTACTGTGACAACCGCCTGACACTCTCGTACCCGGAAGTTCGCCGGACGATCATTCAAGGATTCGTCGACTATGTGAAAACAGAAAAGATTGACGTCGATGTCATTGCCGGCACGGCAACAGCCGGGATTCCGCACGCTGCCTTGTTAAGTGAGGCACTGGAACTGCCGATGATCTATGTCCGTGGAAGCGCGAAGGGACACGGCAAGCAGAATCAAATTGAAGGAAAAGTCGAGCCGGGACAGAAAGTGATCCTTGTGGAAGATTTGATTTCAACCGGAGGAAGCGTCATTCAGGCCGCTGAGGCACTCCGGGAGAATGACGTCGAAGTCGTAGGGGTTGTCGCTATTTTTACATATGAATTCAAAAAAGCGGAAGAGGCGCTCAAGGAAGCCAAGCTGCCGACGTACATTCTCACCTCTTATTCCGAGCTGCTGAAAGTCGCGATGGAAAACGGCACGCTGACCGAAGAAGAAATGGAACGCCTCGCCGAATGGCGCAAAGACCCAGCCTCCACAGACTGGATTAAAGTAAAGAAATAAAAAAGAGGTGACGTTCCTCTTTTTTATTTCTGAAGCCGCGAGCATAGGCAGCACCATGTTTTAAAGCGAGCAGGAAAACGGGTTTCTTTCCTGCTCGCACGTGCAAGCCGAAGCCGCGGTCTCCTTGGGACAGACTACTAAGTTGGATCAAAAAAAGAGGTGACGTTCCTCTTTTTTATTTCTGAAGCCGCGAGCATAGGCTGCACCATGTTTTAAAGCGAGCAGGAAAATGGGTTTCTTTCCTGCTCGCACGTGCAAGCCGAAGCCGCAGTCTCCTTGGGATAGACTACTAAGTTGGATCAAAAAAAGATAAGAGTCTTACTACATTTTTAGATGTAGCAAGGCTCTTTCGATTTGTTTATGCGATCTGAAAAATAATAGGGCGTCTTTTTTATTTCCGCAATGACCGGACGAGGTCTTCGTCGGGGGTGACGAACAGCGTTGTTTGCTGTTCATAAATGACAAAGCCGGGCTTGGCTCCGTTCGGCTTTTTGACATGGCGGATGCGCGTGTAGTCGACCGGCACAGAGCTTGACTGGCGCGCTTTGCTGAAGTAGGCGGCCACGGTGGCCGCTTCCTGCAATGTCGTCTCGTCAGGGTCGGTGCTGCGGATCAGCACATGAGAGCCGGGGATGTCCTTCGTATGAAGCCAAATTTCATCCTGGCGGCCGAGCGTGTTTGTTACATAATCATTTTGCTTGTTGTTTTTGCCGACAAAAAAGTCAATTCCGGTTGAAGAACAGTACTGCTCTACCTGCGGCTTCGTCTCTTTCTTTTTCTTCTTCGGCGCGTGACGGCGGCGAAGATAGCCCTCCTCCATTAGCTCTTCACGGATTTCCTCAATATCCCGCGGTGCGGCTGATTCGGTTTGCTGAATGAGCTGATCAAAATAAACGATTTCCTCTTCGGCTTTTTTGATTTGCTCTTCGACGACCTTCAGCGAATTTTTCGCCTTGTTATAACGCTTGAAATAGCTTTGCGCGTTTTGCGAGGCGGTTTTTTGCGGGTCGAGCGGAATGATGATCTTGCCCGCATTTTCGTCGTAATAGTCAATCACCTCGATCTCCTTCGCATGGCGTGGAACGAGGTGGAGATTGGCGGTCAGCAGTTCGCCGAGCTTTTGATAGAGCGCGGCCTGCTCGGCCTGTTTCAGCGTTTTTTCGAGCTTCTTGATTTTCTTCTCGTTTTTTTGCTTTTCGTTGCGGAGAAAGCGTTCGAGATCATGAGCCTGCTGCTTGACGCGATCGCGCTCAGCCTTGCCGAAATAAAAGCGGTCGAGCAGCTCACTGACCGTGGCAAAATGTCTTCTCTCTCCGTCGACATGCTGCAAAGAAAAAGGGGAAAATAGCTCCTTGCCTTGCTTTGTGACGAGCATTTCCGGCTGATAGCGGTGCTCGCGTGCCATGGAAATGACGTCAAGCACGGCTGGCGGCAACGTCGCTTTATTAACGACAGAGCCGGCGCGGTACAGCATTTCAGCAGCGAGCTGCGGGGAAAGACCGGCAATTTGTTCGACGAGCTGGCGGTCGATTTTCCCGGCGTTGAAATCAATCCGCCGCAACAGCTGCTCCTCATCGAGCGCAAATGGATCAGCTTTCTCCTGGTTTGGCGGCAGCTTATACGCATGGCCCGGAAGCACGGTCCGGTAGCTGCTTTGGGACAGGCTGATATGCTTGATGCTGTCCAAAATAAGGCCTGACTCGGCATCGACGAGCGTGATGTTGCTGTGGCGTCCCATAATTTCCACATAGAGCTTTTTGAACGATTCGTCGCCAAGCTCGTCCTTGCTGCGCAACGTGAAAATGATGATCCGTTCCATCTCAAGCTGCTCGATGCTTTCAATCAGACTTCCTTCCAGATGCTTGCGCAGCAGCATGCAAAACATCGGCGGAACAGCCGGATTGTCATACTTCTCGGTCGTTACATGAATGCGCGCGAAATTGGCGTTGGCCGAAAGCAGGAGCTGGTGGTTTTTTCCGCGGGCGCGAATTGTAAAAAGCAGTTCCGTTTTAAACGGCTGATATATTTTAGAAATTCTTCCTGACGTCAACAAATGGGAGAGCTCGTTTGTGATCGCCCTTGTCATAAATCCATCAAATGACATGGCTTTTTCATCCTTCCTTATGTAAGCGGCGTATAAATTGCGATAATGAATTGCTTATCCGAGTATAGCATGTTTTTCAATTTGACTGAATAAGATGGCTTGTATAAGAAACAGAAAAACATGAGCCGTTCTATCATGGGGAAACAGAGGTGTCGCAATGAAGTGGTATCAAATGCCGGAAAATGACGTACTGCACGCATTACAAGTGGATAAGCATGACGGGCTGTCAGAGCAGGAGGTGAAGAAGCGGCTTCGCACATATGGCGGAAACAAGCTGGAGGAAAAGGAGCGCCCTTCGGCGTTATTCGTCTTTTTCGGCCAGTTTAAAGACTTTATGGTTCTTGTTCTGCTGGCGGCGACCTTGATTTCAGGCTTGCTGGGCGAGTATATCGACGCCTTGACGATTATGGTGATCGTTCTTTTAAATGGGATTTTGGGCTTCGTTCAGGAGCGCAAGGCGGAAAAGTCGCTCGATGCGTTGAAGGAGCTGTCGGCGCCGCAAATGACCGTGCTCAGGGAAGGGCGCTGGGTCAAGGTGCTTTCGACTCAGGTTGTGCCGGGAGATCTCGTCAAGCTGACGAGCGGGGACCGGATTGGGGCCGATCTTCGGCTGCTTGAGACAAGCGGTTTGCGGATTGAAGAATCCTCTTTGACAGGCGAATCTGTTCCTGTGTATAAAATGGAGCAAGTGCTTGTGCCGAGCAATGTCGAAATTGCCGATCAAAGTAATATGGCTTTTATGGGGACGCTTGTGACTCAGGGGAGTGGCGTCGGCGTCATTGTTGCGACTGGAATGAAAACGGAAATGGGAAAAATCGCCCATTTGCTGCAGGAAACGACAACGCTTGTCACGCCTTTGCAGCGGCGGCTTGAACAATTGGGCAAAATTTTAATCGCCGTCGCGCTCGTGCTGACCGCCTTAGTCGTCCTGATCGGGGTAGTCCAGGGGCATGCGCTTTATACGATGATTTTAGCGGGGGTATCGCTTGCTGTTGCGGCCATTCCGGAAGGCTTGCCGGCGATCGTCACCGTCGCTTTGGCGCTTGGTGTACAGCGGATGATCAAACGCAAGGCGATTGTCCGAAAGCTCCCGGCTGTTGAAACGCTCGGCTGCGCGTCGGTGATCTGTTCAGATAAGACAGGCACGTTAACGCAAAATAAAATGACCGTCACCCATCTGTGGGTCGGTGGTGCCGCATGGGAGGTGACGGGCGGCGGCTATGAGCCGGAAGGGACGTTTTTCAAGCATGGCAAGCAGGCTGATCCTCAGCAAAGCCGCAGGCTCCAGCAGCTGCTGAGCTACGGCTGGCTGTGCAACAACGCCACTCTTGAGCTCAGGACAGAAAAACAAGGATTGCTGCGCAGACAGAAGCAGGAATACGTGCTTGACGGTGATCCGACGGAAGGGGCGCTCGTCGTCGCGGCGATGAAGGCCGGCTACGATCAAGAAGAGCTTTCACAGCATTTTTCACGGGAAAAGGAATTTCCGTTTGATTCGACGAGAAAAATGATGTCGGTTATTGTGAAAGGACGGAACGGCCGGCGTTATGTCATAACAAAGGGAGCTCCCGACGTCATCCTGACCCAATGTAGGAGCCTCGTCTACGGGACAGCTGAGGAGCCGCTAACGCCAGCCAGAAAAAATGAAGTCGGCCAGGTTGTGAATCAGATGGCGGCTCAGGCGCTGCGGACGATCGCGATCGCCTATCGTCCGCTCGACCGGGAAGAGGATTGCCGTCAAGCATTTGAGGCGGAGCGCGGCTTAATCTTCATCGGCTTGCAGGGAATGATTGATCCGCCGCGGCCGGAGGTGAAGGAAGCGATTATGGAATGCCGCCAAGCCGGGATCAAAACGGTGATGATCACCGGCGACCATAAAGGGACAGCGGCGGCGATCGCCGGCCAGCTCGGGATTTTAACTGCGGGCGGCAAGGTGCTTGATGGCGCGACGTTATCCAAGTGGAGCGTTGTTGAGCTGGAGCAGGTTGTTGACGATGTTGCCGTTTATGCGCGCGTGTCGCCCGAGCATAAATTAAAAATCGTCAAGGCGCTCCAGGCGAGAGGTCATATTGTCGCCATGACGGGGGATGGCGTCAATGATGCCCCGGCGATCAAGGCGGCAAACATCGGGATTGCGATGGGAATCACCGGCACGGACGTCGCGAAGGAAGCGTCCTCGCTCATTTTGAGTGATGATAATTTCGCGACGATTAAAGCGGCGATTAAGGAAGGACGGAACATTTACGAAAACATCCGCAAATTTATCCGTTATATGATGGCGTCCAATGTCGGTGAAATTCTGGTGATGCTTTTTGCGATGATGCTCGGGATGCCGCTTCCTTTAGTGGCGATTCAGATTCTCTGGATCAATCTCGTCACTGACGGGCTGCCGGCGATGGCGCTCGGCATGGATCAGGCCGAAGGAGATGTGATGAAGCGTCCGCCTAGAAGTCCGACGGAGGGGGTGTTTGCCCGCGGCCTGACGTGGAAAATTTTAAGCCGGGGCTTTATGATTGGCGTCGTGACACTCGTCGCCTTCTCGCTGACGCTTGAGGCTCATCCGGATGAGCTGATTCGCGCGCAAACCGTCGCTTTCGTCACGCTCGTGATGGCGCAATTGATTCATGTATTTGATTGCCGCAGCGAATATTCAATCTATCATCGCAATCTTTTTGAAAATCGCTACTTGGTTGGGGCGGTCCTGATCTCGACATTGCTGATGCTCGCTGTCATTTATTATCCGCCATTGCAGGTGATCTTCCATACGGTCGCTTTGACAGAACGCGAATGGCTGCTCGTTTTGGCGATGGCCTCGATTCCAACCGTCGTCCTTGGCGGCTTTCAATTCATGAAAAGAAGCAAAGCGGCCAGCAAATGAGTGGTGTTGAGAACCGGGACAGAAGTCGGGGAGGAAGGGAAAAAACACGGCAGTCTCTCCGTTTCGTGCCTGCCTCGAGTTTGAGGCAAAACTAGTTAGCGCGGAAGTAGCAAGAAGGACAACATTTGCGGGCAGGCTGTTGTGAGAAACCCGCTTGAACGATCGTGGCGGTTCCGCACCCTGCTTCGAGGATGAGAAAAAAGGGAAAAACCAACCTTTTTTTCATCCTCTTTTTGCTTTTCGAGCAGAAGGATTTATCCGGCTGGCGCAATATGATAAACTCCTTGTAGGATGAGCCCGCTCTTTACCACTTGTGCAAAAAAATACAGCTGTGGATGTGATAATGTGAAAAGTATGACAGGCTATGGCACTGCCTCGGTCAAAACGAGCTTCGGTACGGTGACGGTGGAGCTGAAAGCGGTGAATCAACGTTTTCAGGAATGTCATATTCGTCTTCCCCACCACTTGCTGAAATGTGAAGAAGCGATTCGGAAGCAAGTGAAAAAGCAGATCTTACGAGGAAAAGTCGATCTTTTTGTGACGATTGAGCAGGATGCAACGAGCCTGAAGAAGCTGACGGTTGACACCGCGTTGCTCGACCAGTATATCGAAGCGGCGAATTTGATTGCCGGCCGGCTTTCTCATGGCGAATCGCAGCGGCTCGATGCGCAATCCCTGCTCTTACATACGGAAATCGCTACCGTCACTCTTGATACGGGGGAACGGGCCGAGGAAATGGAGAATGCGATTTTAGAAGCTGTCGCGCTCGCCCTGGCGTCTTTAAATGAAATGCGGCTGCAGGAAGGAGAGCATCTCTTCCAGGATATTGCCGAATCGTTGCGGCAGCTTGCCTTGCTTTGTGACCAGGTTGAACGCCAGGCGGCAAGCATGCTCGGAGACTATCAGGAAAAAATCAAAGCACGTTTGCAGGAGTATTTGAAGGAGGTCGAGCTTGATCACGATCGCCTGCTGACGGAGGTCGCCCTGCTGGCTGATAAAGCCGATATCCGCGAGGAAATTGTCAGGCTGCGCTCGCATCTAACCCAGTTCGACCATTATTTTCAGCTTGATGAGGCGATCGGCAGACGTCTCGACTTTCTCGTACAGGAAATGAACCGCGAAGTGAATACGATTGGCTCGAAGGCTCTTGACACGCAAATCAGGCAGCATGTCGTGGAAATGAAAGGCTTTATTGAGAAAATCAAAGAGCAGGTGCAAAATATTGAATAGACGCTAGAATTCGAACGAATTTTCGTATATAGTAAGATTAGTTTGGATAATACTGTTGAGAGTGTTGCTGCTCTCTGAAGTGGAGGGTATACCCATGAATATTAAATTAATTAACATCGGTTTTGGAAATATCGTCTCAGCAAACCGGATTATTTCGATAGTCAGCCCAGAGTCAGCACCGATTAAACGAATTATTCAAGATGCTAGAGACCGCAATATGCTGATTGATGCGACTTACGGCAGACGGACAAGAGCAGTGATCATCGCCGACAGCGACCATGTTATTTTAAGCGCGGTTCAGCCGGAAACAGTTGCTCAGCGCCTGACGACGAAGGAAGACGGGGCGGAAGAGGCCTAAGGCGCATTGATTCGCTAATCAGCGTTTCTTTTGCTAGAATACATATTAGATAGAGCGTGAAGGATGGTGTAGGAGGTTCCTATGAAGAAGGAGAAAGGTCTATTACTAGTATTATCGGGACCGGCAGGAGTTGGCAAAGGAACTGTCTGTGGGGCATTGCGTAAAGAGAAAACAGCGATTCAGTACTCGGTATCGGCGACGACGAGAGCTCCCCGGGCCGGCGAGGTCGACGGAATCAATTATTTTTTCAAGACAAGGGAGCAGTTTGAAAAAATGATTGAGCAGGATGAATTGCTTGAATGGGCGGAATATGTCGGCAATTATTATGGAACGCCGATCGACTATGTCAGGGAGACGATTAACAAAGGGCATGATATTATCCTCGAGATCGAAGTGCAAGGTGCCTTGAAGGTAAAGGAGCGTTTCCCGGAAGGCGTCTTTATTTTCTTAATGCCGCCGAGCCTGGCGGAGCTCCGCAATCGAATTGTTGGACGCGGAACGGAGACGGAGGATATTATTAATAAAAGAATGACCGTGGCGCGAGAAGAAATCGAGATGATGGAGAAATATGATTACGTCGTCGAGAACGACGAAGTCAATCTGGCGGTTGACCGCATTAAAGCGATTGTCACGGCCGAACATTGCAAGCGGGAACGCTTAATTGAAAAATATAAACAACTAGTGGAGGTTGACTAAATGCTATACCCTTCAATTGATTCATTGCTATCAAAGCTAGACTCAAAATATACGTTAGTGACGGTGTCGTCAAGACGAGCGCGTGAAATTCGCGAAAACGCCGCGCGCGGCCCGATGGTTGAACGTCCGGTCTCTCATAAGCCGGTCGGCGTAGCGCTCGAGGAAATTGTCGGCGATCACTTAAAGTATGAAAGAATTTCAGCAAACGAGAACGAATAGCAGTCTGGCACCCGATTTTTTAAGGGGCAGGGAAGCCGAATGCTATCCTGTTTGCCGCTTGGATATTCATCTGAGCGGCATCGCCGAAAAGCCTTGATGATGCTTGATTCGCAGGCTTTATGCGCTGATTTGAGGTTGTCTCAAAGGGTATCATGTGACCTGTTGAGACAGCCTCTTCTTTTTCTTACCTGGAGGAAGCTAAGGAAAGTAGGGGAAATGCTATGCTTAAAGGAAAGAAGGTATTACTTGCGGTAAGTGGTGGAATTGCCGCCTTTAAGGCAGCTGCGCTGACGAGCAAGCTCGTTCAGGCGGGGGCCGAGGTGAAGGTCATGATGACAAAATCCGCTCAGGAATTCGTCACGCCGTTAACGTTTCAGGCTTTGTCGCGTCAGCCTGTCTATCTCGATACGTTTCAGGAGCCTGATCCGACAAAAATCGCTCATATTGAGATCGCCGACTGGGCCGATGTCGTCGTGATCGCGCCGGCAACGGCCAATATGATCGCCAAGCTGGCACAGGGGCTCGCCGATGATCTTGTGACGACAACCTTGCTGGCGACGAAAGCACCCGTTTATCTCGCGCCGGCGATGAATGTCAATATGTACGAGCATCCGGCTGTCAGCCGCAATTTGGAGACGCTGCAAAAGGACGGGTATCGTCTTATCGAAGGAGAAGCCGGTTATTTGGCCTGTGGCTGGACGGGCCGCGGCAGAATGGCGGAGCCGGACGTTTTTCTCGCTGTACTCGACAAGCATTTTGCGATGCTCGAACAGCCGCGACTGAAAGGGAAGAAAGTGGTTGTCACGGCCGGCCCGACACAGGAAAAAATCGATCCGGTCCGCTATTTTACGAACCACTCCTCAGGAAAAATGGGCTATGCGATTGCTGAACAAGCGCAGCGGGAAGGCGCTGACGTCATCTTAATATCCGGTCCGACGGCGCTTCCTTGTCCAAAGGGGGTCAAACGGGTGGCGATTGAAACGGCGCAGGAGATGTACGAGGCCGTCACCGGTCAGTTTGCCGATGCCGATATCGTTATTAAAGCCGCGGCTGTAGCTGATTACCGGCCGAAGGAAGTGTTTACGGAGAAGCGCAAAAAGCAGCCCGGCGAATGGGCAATTGAAATGGAACGGACGATCGACATCCTGAAAACATTGGGAGAGCAAAAGCAGTCTCAGCTGCTCGTCGGCTTTGCGGCTGAATCGGAAAAGGTCGAAGAGTATGCGGCAAAGAAGCTTGAGGCGAAAAACCTTGATCTGATTGTCGCCAACGATATTTCTGCCAGCGGAGCGGGCTTTAAAGGAGATACGAATATTATTACAATTCTTACCCGTGATGGCAAAACGAAGCAATATCCGCTGCTGTCGAAGCAGGAAGCGGCCCGGCGGATTTTCGATGAACTGCTTGACTACATGAAAAGGCAGCAGCAGTCATGATCGCCCAAATTATTGTTGACGTCCCCAGCTCACAAACGGACCGCGTATTTGATTATTTGATTCCGGCAGAATGGGAAGGCGTGATCGAGCCGGGAATGAGAGTCGTCGTTCCGTTCGGTCCCCGCAAAATTCAAGGCTTTGTGATCGGGCTTTCAGACACGACAAACGTCGAAAAACCGAAGCCGATTTTTGATCTGCTTGATGCGACCCCGGTTTTAACAACGGAGCTGCTCGCGCTCGGCAGCTGGCTGTCAGAGCAAACGCTTTGCTTTAAGGTGTCGGCCTACCAGCTGATGATTCCGGCGGCGCTGCGGACGAAGGTCAAAAAGGAGCTGAAGCTCGCTGACGAACTGCATCAGCTGGCACCGGCGCTGCAGCCGCTGTTTCTGGAACGGGATGTCATGGCCTGGACGGAGGCGATCGGGCAAAATAAAGCGCTGGCGAAGGAGCTGAAGCGGGCGATTAAAGCGGGCCACATCGAGGTTCATTATCAAGTTGAGGAAAAAGGACGGAAAAAAACGGAACGCTATCTTCAGCTTGCCGCCAATTACGAGAAGCTTGAGCCATTGCCAAAGCGGGCGCTCAAGCAAGCCGAGCTGCTTGCATTTATGGAGCGGCAAACCGGGCCGCTTTCCATGGCAAGAGTGCTGGCAGAAGGACAAACGACGAGACAGACGGTGAAAGCGTTGCTCGATAAAGGCTATTTGCAGGAAAGCGAGCAGGAGGTGTATCGCGATCCACTCGCTCATGTCGAGTACGAGCGGACGGAACCATTGCCGCTGACGGAAAAGCAGGCTGCTGTCATCCGGCCGATCCTTTCGTCGCTTGATGAAGAGCGGCATGAAACGTTTCTGCTACACGGGGTAACCGGAAGCGGCAAAACAGAAATATATTTGCAGGCGATCGACCATGCGCTGAAGCAAGGGAAGGAAGCGATCGTGCTCGTCCCGGAAATTTCGCTCACGCCGCAAATGGTGCAACGGTTCAAAGGGCGCTTCGGTTCGAAAGTCGCCCTGCTGCACTCCGCTCTTTCCGTCGGTGAAAAATACGATGAATGGCGCAAAATCCAGCGCCGGGAGGTACAGGTCGTCGTCGGTGCTCGTTCGGCGATGTTTGCTCCATTTACGAATGTCGGCATCATCATTATTGATGAAGAGCATGAAACGAGCTACAAGCAGGAAGAAAATCCGCGCTACCATGCCCGCGATGTCGCGATTTTTCGCGGTCACTATTACAACTGCCCGGTCATTTTAGGGAGCGCGACACCGTCGCTTGAATCATACGCGCGGGCGCAAAAGCAAGTGTATCATCTCCTGCCTCTGACCGAACGGGTTCACAGTCGGGCGATGCCTGTGGTCGAAATCGTCGATATGCGCGAAGAGCTGCGCCGTGGCAACCGCTCGATGTTTTCCGTCCGGCTGCTGGAAGCGTTAAAGGACCGACTGGCGAAAAATGAGCAGTGTGTGCTTCTCTTGAACCGCCGCGGCTATTCGACATTTGTGATGTGCCGTGACTGCGGCTATGTCGCGACATGTGAGCATTGTGACATTTCGCTAACGTATCATCGCAGCCAGCACGCATTAAAATGCCATTACTGCGGGCATGAGGAGCGAATGCCGCAAACATGCGCCTCCTGCGGCAGTGAGCATATTCGCTTTTTCGGTTCCGGCACGCAAAAGGTTGAGGAAGAGCTGGCGAAAGTTTTGCCGGAAGCCCGCGTCATTCGGATGGACATTGATACGACGAGAAGAAAAGGGTCGCATGAGCGGCTGCTGTCCGCTTTTGGCCGGGGGGAGGCCGATATTTTGCTCGGCACGCAAATGGTCGCGAAAGGATTGGATTTTCCGCGGATTACGCTCGTGGGCGTATTAGCGGCTGATGCGATGCTCCATATTCCCGATTTTCGTTCGGCGGAACGAACGTTTCAATTGCTTGAGCAGGTTAGCGGCCGCGCGGGACGTCATGAACTTGAAGGGGAAGTCGTCATTCAATCCTATACTCCGGAGCACTACAGCATTGAGCATGTGAAAGCTCATGATTATGAGCATTTCTTTCAGGTGGAAATGGGTCACCGCCGGCAGGGACTCTATCCGCCTTATGTCTTTATCGTGCTGATAAATGTTTCTCATCCGGAAATCACGAAGGTGATCGATGTCACGGAAAAAATCGTCGCCTTTTTGAAGCGGGAGCTGGCAGACGAAACGATCGTGCTCGGCCCTGTCGCTTCCCCGCTGGCGCGGATAAAAGATAGATATCGCTATCAATGCATGATAAAATACAGGAATGAACCAGAGTTACGGCAAACGCTGCGGGAAATCCAGCAGCATTTCATGCGCGACATCAATCAGGGGCACTTGCAAGTGTCGATTGACATGCATCCTTATTTGTTCGCGTAAGGAAAGGAACAGTGTTTGAAGAGAAAGGCAGGAAACAACTATGAAGATCATGTTTATGGGAACGCCGGATTTTTCTGTACCGATTTTACGGCAACTGCTTGAGCACGGCTACGAGGTGATTGCCGCTGTAACCCAGCCGGATCGACCCGTTGGCCGCAAACGTGTGTTGACGCCGCCGCCGGTTAAGCGCGAGGCTGAAAAGCACGGCATCCCGGTCTTGCAGCCAACAAAGGTATCAGAGCCCGGTCAGCTGGCGGAAGTGCTGGCTTACGAGCCGGATTTGATTGTGACGGCGGCCTTTGGACAGCTGCTGCCGAAAGCGCTGCTGGACGCTCCGCGGCTCGGCTGCATTAATGTCCACGCCTCGCTTTTACCAAAATACCGCGGCGGAGCCCCGATTCACCAGTCGATTATCGATGGCGAGCAGGAAACGGGCGTGACGATTATGTACATGGTTGAAAAGCTCGATGCCGGTGCGATTCTCAGTCAGGTGAAAGTACCGATTGAAGAGAGGGATGATGTCGGCAGCATGCACGACAAGCTGAGCGAAGCCGGTGCGAAGCTGCTGCTTGAAACGTTGCCGCGTCTTGTCAAGGGCGAGCTTACTCCGCAGGAGCAGGATGAAAGCAAAGTCACATTTGCCCGCAACATTACGCGAGAAATGGAACAGCTTGATTGGAACAAAACGGGCGAAGCGCTTTACAACCACGTCCGTGGGCTCCATCCTTGGCCGGTCGCCTTTACGCTGCTTGAAGGAAAGCCGCTGAAAATATGGAAGGCCGACAAGGTGAGCGGACAAGCAGCGGAGCCGGGAACGATTATCACGCTTGAACAGGATGGAATCGTCGTTTCGACCGGAAATGAAGTAGCGCTGAAAATAACGGAGCTGCAGCCCGCAGGAAAGAAAAAAATGCCGGCCGAATCTTTTATTAGAGGTGCGGGGGCTCATTTAACAATCGGAATGAAGCTAGGAGAATGAGATGAACAAAACGATTCGCGAGGTGGCCTTAGAGGTGCTGCTTCAAATTGAAAAAAATCAGGCTTACAGCAATTTGCTGCTAAACCAGACGGTCAAGCGGACAAAGCTTGAGCGGCGAGATGTCGGGCTGTTGACTGAAATTGTGTACGGCACGATTCAACGAAGGGATACGCTCGATTATTATTTGCAGCCATTTGTCAAAAAAGGGGTCAGCTCGCTTGATGACTGGGTCAAGGTGCTGCTCAGGCTTTCGATTTATCAGATCGTCTATCTTGATCGGATTCCGGAGCGCGCCGTCGTTCATGAAGCGGTTACGATCGCCAAAAAAAGAGGGCATCGCGGAATCGGTGGAATGGTCAATGGCGTGCTGCGCTCCTTTTTGCGCCAAGGTGTGCCGGAGCTGTCTGCTGTTAAAGAGCCGCTTGAACGGCTTGCGCTGGAAACGAGCTTTCCGTTATGGCTCGTTCAGCGCTGGGAAAGCCAGTATGGCTATGAGGAAACGAGAAAGATGTGTGAAACAAGCCTGCGACCACCTGCTGTCACAGTCAGGGTCAACCGGGTACGAACGACGGTTGCTGAAGCGATCAGCCGGCTTGAGGCGGAAGGACTTGAGGTCCGAGCAGGCGATCTCGCTCCTGACGCGTTAGTGATCGAAAAGGGAAATGTATTCACCAGCTCTCTATATGAAGAGGGGAAGATTACAATTCAGGATGAAAGCTCGATGCTTGTCGCCGGAGCTGTCGGCGCGATGCCGGGGATGAACGTTCTCGATGCCTGTGCGGCTCCGGGAGGAAAGTCGACGCATCTTGCCGAACAAATGAACAATGAAGGAACCGTCTTTGCCTACGATTTGCACGAGCATAAAGTGAAGCTGATCCGCGAGCAGGCCATGCGCCTTGGATTGACCTCGATTCAAGCGGAGTCCTGTGATGCACGAGTGCTGTCGCAGCGAACCGGGCCGGAGCAGTTTGATTGTGTGCTCGTTGACGCTCCATGTACGGGACTGGGTGTTATTCGGCGTAAGCCGGATATTAAATGGACGAAAAAAGAAGAAGATATTGGGAAGATCAAAGCCGTACAGGCCGACATTTTAGCTGCTGTTGCCCCGTTGGTCAAAAGCGGAGGGACGCTAGTCTATAGCACGTGCACGATTGAAAAAGAGGAAAATGAAGAGCAGATCCAGCACTTTTTAGCGGCTCATCCTGACTTTCAGTTTGATTCTTCCTTATTTGAACGATTGCCGCAGCGCGTAGTAGACGGTGGGCGATACCGTGACGGCTATGTGACGATTCTTCCTTCAGATTTTCAAACCGACGGCTTCTTTATTGCACGCTTACGCAAGCAATAATGCCCGTCGCAAACGGAAGCACGATTTCGTCATTTTGCCGGAAAGCAGGCTGTATGATAGAACAAAGGTAAAAAGAAGAAACGGGGTGAGCGCTTTATGGATTTTACGTTTCGAACGGATGTTGGCAAAAGCAGACCTCATAATGAGGATAGCGGCGGCGTTTTTAAAAACGAAACCGGAATTTTAGCAATCGTCGCAGATGGAATGGGGGGGCACCGGGCAGGCGATGTCGCCAGCTCGATGGCCACTGACTACTTCCGCTCAATCTGGGAAAAAAATACGACATTTTCTTCTGCGGCTGAAGTGGAGAACTGGGTACATGAGCAATGTATGCAGCTTAATGAGCGCTTGTATCAGCATGCCCAGACCTATGAAGACTGTCAAGGAATGGGGACAACGCTTGTCATCGCTGTTTGTACCGAGGAATTTGTCACGATTGCCCATATCGGCGATTCGCGCGCTTATATTAGCAATCAGCTAGGCTTTCAGCAAAAAACTGCCGATCATTCGCTTGTGCAGGAATTGGTACGCAAAGGCCAGTTGACCGAGGAGGAAGCAGAGGATCACCCACGGAAGAACGTGCTTTTGCGCGCCCTTGGGACCGAAGAGGAAATCGAGATTGATGTCGTGACTCTTCAGGTGGAGGAGCAGCAGAGGATTCTTTTATGTTCGGATGGGCTTTCCAATAAAGTAACTCAGGAAGAGCTTCGTGCCCATGTGCAAAGTGATGAGCCGATTGAGGAGATCGCCAAGCGACTGATTGCGATTGCGAACGAACGTGGAGGAGAAGACAATATTACGGTCGCGCTTGTCGATTATCGATCGCTTCCTGTTGAGGAGAACGAGGCATGATCGGGCAACGTATTAGTGGTCGTTATCAAATATTGGAAGCCATTGGCGGCGGCGGGATGGCCAATGTGTACAAGGCGCTTGATGTCATTCTTGATCGCTTTGTCGCCGTGAAAGTTCTTCAGCCTCAGTTTTCCGATGATGAGCAGTTCATCAAACGGTTTCGCCGTGAGGCTCAGGCGGCAACAAGTCTTGCTCACCCTAATGTAGTTAATATTTTTGACGTAGGTGAGGAAGGAAATACTTATTACATCGTGATGGAGTATGTTGAAGGGCAAACATTAAAAGAGCTGATTCAGTCAAATGGTCCGCTTCCGGTTGAAGAGGCCGTTGACTATATGGAGCAGATGCTCGCGGCGATTGCTCACGCTCATGCCAATCATTTTATTCATCGGGATATTAAACCGCACAATATTTTAATCAGCCATGACGGCACGTTAAAAGTGACGGATTTCGGAATTGCCAGAGCGATTTCCGCGGCGACGATTACGCATACAAATTCGGTGATGGGCTCGGTTCACTATCTGTCACCGGAGCAGGCGCGCGGCGGACATGTCACGTATAAATCGGACATTTATTCATTAGGAATTGTCCTCTATGAAATGGTGACTGGGCTTCTTCCTTTCTCCGGCGATACGGCGGTCTCGATCGCGATTAAGCATTTGCAAAATGATGTCCCTTCAGCGAAAAAGGTGATTCCCTCTTTGCCACAAAGCATTGAGAATATTATTCGCAAAGCAACGATGAAGGATCCACTGAAACGCTATGAAACGGTTCATGATATGGAAGAGGACATCGCGACTGCCTTGTCCCCTGAGAGAATCAATGAAGCGCCGCTTCAGGAAGCAGAGGAAGATGAGGAAGAAACAAAAGCGATCCCGATCATTCGTGATATTCCGGATGAGAAGGACCTGGAAAAGACGGTTGAAGCGCCGCCGGTAAAGACCGGACAAAATGGCGATGAAGCGACGATCCCTCCGGCAAGTAAGAAACCAAAGAAGAAAAGAAAACGTAAATGGCTGATCGTGCTGATCGTTGCCTTCGTCCTGCTTGCCGGGGCGGTCGCTGCTGCCTTTACCGTATTGCCGAGCCTGTTTCGCGTCGCGGAAGTGCAAGTGCCCGATGTGACGGAGTTTCCGTTTGAAGAGGCTGAGCAGGAGTTAACTCAATTGAACTTGACCGTCGTACGGGAGGATATCGAGGATAGCACGATTCCGCGCGATCATGTGGTCAGACAAAACCCGCAATCAGGCTCCGTAGTCAAAGAAAATGCGACCGTCACGCTGTTTGTCAGTCTCGGCGTGGAAGAAGTGGAGCTTGATAATTATGTCGGCCTGCCGATTGAGCGGGCAGAGCAGCTGTTAACCGACCTTGATTTCACGGTCGAAAAGATTGAGCAGGAGACGAATGAACAGCCGCCGGGTATTGTCCTCGCCCAACGGCCGGAAGAAGGCGAGCGAGTGATTGCGGAGGAAACGACGATTTATTTGACGTATAGCGTCGAATCGGAAATCCGCCTGCGCAACCTGGTTGGTGAGCGGGAGGAGGCGGTGCGATCTTATTTTGAATCAACTGGCCTGGTTGGCCGCTTCCAGTCGCAACACCACGCGTCCGTCGCTGCCGGTGAAGTCATCAGTCAAACGCCGGGTCCTTACACGATGCTGAAGCCGGGTGATGAAGTAACGATTGTCCTTTCGCAAGGTAGAGAGCCGGAGCGGCCACCTGAGCCGCCGCAACAGGAAGAAGAACCGACGCGTTTGTTTGAAGTGAACCAGGACGTTGTCGTGACAGAGGAAGACCAGGAAGCCGGAAAGACATTTGATATTCGCATTGTCTATCGTGATGCGACAACGAACGGGGAAGATCAAGTGTTTGTCGAGGAGACGATTCAGGAAACAAAGCATTATGCCGTGCCTCTTCGCGTCAGCCCATCCCAAAGCGGATCATTTGAAGTGTACGTCAATGGCCAGCAAATTCACACGTCCAGACAATACACGTATGAATAAAACAATGTTTCGGCGGTGCAAATGATACGGATAACAAATGAAGGAGGAATTCAGGTTCAGTGGCAAAAGGAATGATTGTGAAAGCATTAAGCGGATTTTATTATGTTCGAAATGAGGAAGGGCTGTTTCAATGCCGGGGACGGGGCAATTTCCGGAAGCGGCAAATTAAACCACTTGTTGGAGATGAGGTCGAATTTGAAGCAGAAAACCGGACCGACGGCTATATTCTTGACGTGTTTCCGCGAAAAAATGAGCTCATACGGCCGCCTATCGCGAATGTTGATCAGGCCATTCTTGTCTTCTCGGCGATTGAGCCCGACTTCAGTCCGCTACTGCTGGACCGCTTTCTCGTTCATATTGAAGTCAACCGGATCGAGCCGTTAATCGTCATTAGCAAGATGGATTTAGCCGATGCGGTCCTGCAGGAGAAGATGGAGCAGGAAAAGAAGCGCTATGAGAAAATCGGCTATCCTGTCCTGCTGTCTTCGACGGTGGAGATGAATGAAATGGAAGACCTTTTGCCGCATATCGCCAATAAGGTAAGTGTCGTCGCCGGGCAATCCGGCGTCGGCAAATCTTCCTTGCTGAACACGCTTCAGCCGGAGCTGAATATTGAAACGAATCATATCTCGACTCATCTCGGCCGCGGAAAGCATACGACCAGGCATGTCGAGCTGCTTTCAATCGGTGAAGGACTCGTCGCTGACACACCCGGATTTAGCTCGCTTGATTTTATCGGGATGGAGGTTCAGGATTTATCGGCCTGCTTTCCGGAAATGGAGGAGCGCGCCTCGGCCTGCAAATTTAGAGGGTGCACGCACATCGCCGAGCCGGGCTGCGCGGTGAAAGAAGCGGTAGAGGCAGGAGAGATTGAGGAATCAAGATATAAGCATTATCAGTTGTTTTTAAACGAAATTAAAAATCAAAAACGGAGGTATGATTCATGATAAAGATTGCCCCCTCGATTCTTTCAGCCAATTTTGCAAAATTGGGGCAAGAAGTAAAGGAAGTTGAACAAGGAGGTGCCGATTACATCCATGTTGATGTGATGGACGGACATTTCGTACCGAATATTACGATCGGCCCGTTAATCGTTGACGCGCTCCGGCCCGTTACCTCGCTTCCGCTTGATGTTCATTTAATGATTGAAAATCCTGATCTGTATATTCCGCAGTTTGCCAAGGCGGGAGCGGATATTATTTCTGTGCATGCCGAAGCGTGTCCTCATCTGCACCGGACGGTTCACCTGATTAAAGAGCAGGGGAAAAAGGCGGGGGTTGTCTTAAATCCGGCTACTCCTGTGACGATGATTGAACCAATTTTGGCCGATCTCGATTTAGTGCTGTTAATGACGGTCAATCCGGGCTTTGGCGGACAAAGCTTTATTGAATCAGTCCTGCCGAAAATTGAGCAGGTCGCCACGCTCGTCAACGAGCAGGGACTGGATGTCGAAATTGAAGTAGACGGCGGTGTTAACCAGGAAACAGCCAAGCGCTGTATCGCTGCCGGCGCTAATGTATTGGTCGCCGGATCGGCGATTTATAACAAACAGGACCGCGCCGCGGCCATTGCCGAGATTCGCGGATAGGGACAGAGTATGAAAAGGAAGTCTTTCTCTTTCGGCCCGACCGGCTCTAAAAGAATAGATTTGAAAAATCCTCGAACGTGACTAGCAAGCATTAGCAGTACAAACCATCGCCTTGGTTTGTACTGCTTTTTTTTCGTAGAAGGGAAGGAAGAAGTAGACGAAGACTCCAAGAAAAGGCTCACCAGCTTCCCGTGGAAAGGAAGTCTATTTCAGGAGGGGCGGATCTCCCTAGCACCCTTTGGAAACAAGCCTCGTTCAATCTTTTCATGAAACATACGCCCACCGTGCACACGCCGTATTCTTCTGACATATATTGAGGAGGAAGGCATAACATAAGGATAAGAAGACAAGGATGATGGACGCAAATATGATGAAGTGCAGCGAAACAATGAAAAAAGAGGAATAGTTTATCAGGTTTGCATATATTAGTTAAAAAGAGCACTAATCATTATCCTTCATTAATAAGTTGATGAGAGTGAGTATGTAGCCACATGAAGCCCTCTGGTCGTGAGTCATGTAAACGATTCTCCGGGCTATTCACGTTGAGGAGGAGGAGCTATGAAATTCTACACGATCAAGCTGCCTAAATTTCTGGGTGGAGTTGTCAGAGCGGTATTGAATTCATTCAAAAAGGGGTAATGGAGCATTCATGGCTCAACAGGGGGTGTGTCAGAGGTAGAGTGCGACACCTTTTGCCACACCCCGAAGCACAGGTGAAAAAGAGGGTGGCCTAAAAGCGAAAAAGCTTTTAGGCCACCCTCTAAGCAATGAACGGAGTCACTGCGGCACATAGTAATAGCAGATTGGGCAGTCTTAAAAAGAAAACGGCCTTTTAAGACAGGCCCGGATTAAACGCGTTCTACTTTACCTGATTTAAGTGCGCGTGTAGATACATAAACACGCTTTGGCTTTCCGTCAACTAAAATGCGTACTTTTTGAACGTTAGCACCCCAACGGCGTTTTGTTTTATTCAGTGCGTGTGAACGCTTGTTGCCGCTGCGAGCTTGTTTACCTGTAATGTAACATTTACGTGCCAATTCGATGCACCTCCTTATCCGACAGTCCAATACGATCCACTCTCGAAATCATACTTAGATATAGTAGCATAGCACCCCGGAGATTGCAAGAGCCTTAAGGAAAGTTTATCAAGTAAACTGGCTTGACAGTGGAATGATGGGAAACCGCTTTTAAATTAAGATATGTTATAGTAAAATGGCGATAACGCATGCAGTTTGTGCTATTGAAGGAGGAATTGAAATGGCAATTGAAATGAGAACCCAGCTTGGTCTTGTCGATGTTTCACGAGACGTCGTTGCCACGATTGCAGGCGGAGCGGCAATTGACTGCTATGGTATTATTGGAATGGCTTCACAAAAACAAATTAAAGATGGCATTACAGATTTATTAGGGAAGGAAAACTTTCGTCGTGGTGTCGTGATTCGGGAAGAAGACGACGAGATTCATATCGATATGTACATTATCGTAAGCTATGGGACGAAAATTTCTGAAGTGGCTTATAACGTTCAAACAAAAGTGAAGTACCAGTTAGAACAAATGTTAGGGCTTGATGTTGATTCCGTGAACATCTTCGTTCAAGGAGTCCGCGTCACGAATCCGTAGTGGCAGTGAGGAGGAACTATTCGTGGCAATAACACAATTAGAAGGAAAGATGCTCGCTCAAATGTTTATTGAGGGAGCATCCAATCTGTCAAGGCATGTAAAGGTCGTTGACTCATTAAACGTGTTTCCGGTACCTGACGGGGACACAGGAACTAATATGAACCTCTCGATTACATCAGGAGTGAAGGAAGTGAAGCAGCATGTTCAGGAAGACGCGAGCAAGGTAGCTGCTGCTTTTGCAAAGGGACTGCTGATGGGAGCAAGAGGAAATTCCGGCGTGATTTTATCCCAGCTCTTCCGTGGCTTCTCCAAACAAATAGAAGGGAAGAAGCAGATTACAGCAATCGATTTTGCAAAAGCGTTGGAAAACGGAGTGGAGACAGCTTATAAAGCGGTGATGAAGCCTGTTGAAGGGACCATTTTGACCGTGGCGAAGGATGCGGCGAGGCAGGCGAAGAAAGTCGCGCACAAAGATTCGACGCTAGTGGAAGTCGCCTCCGAAACGGTAAAGGAAGCGAAAGCGTCGCTTCAACGGACACCAGACCTGCTCCCGGTGTTAAAAGAGGTCGGAGTCGTTGACTCGGGCGGACAAGGACTCGTTTATATTTATGAAGGCTTTCTCGCCGTGCTGACGGGAGAGAAGCTCTCAGATGAAATAATCGAAGCGCCTTCGATGGAGGATTTGGTCAAGGTCGAGCATCATCATGCGCAAAGCCATATCGCCACTGAGGATATTGAATTTGGCTTCTGTACCGAGGTGATGGTTCGCTTTGACGAGGAAAAGCTGTCCGGCTCGCCATTTGATGAGGGTGCCTTTCGCCAGGAGCTAAGCATGCTCGGAGATTCCCTGCTCGTCGTCTCAGACGAAAATTTGCTGAAGGTCCATATTCATGCTGAGCAGCCTAGGGAAGTAGTAACAAAAGCGCAGCGCTTCGGGGAACTGATCAATATTAAGATTGAAAATATGCGTGAGCAGCACACCCATCTGCTTGATGAAACAAAGGCTGTATATGGAACGGAGCCCGAGCCGCAACGGGAAAAAAGTGAATTCGGCATCGTCACCGTATCGATGGGCGAAGGAGTGGCGAAATTATTCAAAGGGCTTGGAGCCGGCGTCGTCATTTCCGGTGGACAAACAATGAATCCGAGCACGGAGGATATTGTAAAGGCGATTGAAGAGGTTCATGCCGAAAACGTTATCATCCTGCCGAACAATGGAAACATCGTGATGGCTGCTGAACAGGCTGCTGAAGTCGCTACTGTCAATGCGGTCGTCGTCGCTTCCAAGACGGTTCCGCAAGGGCTGTCGGCGTTGCTTGCCTTTAACCCGGCCCAAGGGCTAAAAGAAAACGCGGCGAATATGGAGGAAGCGATGTCCGTTGTCACGTCGGGACAAGTGACCTTTGCCGTCCGCGATACAGCGATTGACGGCGTCACAATCAAAAAGGATGATTTTATGGGAATCATCGAGAAGAAAATTGTCAGCTCCGGCGCGGACATGCTTGACGTCACGAAGGAGCTTTTGACGAAAATGATTACAGACGAAAGTGAGATCGTCACGCTGCTTCAGGGAGAAGACGCTACTTCGGCACAAACGGAGGAGCTTGTTGCTTATTTGGAGGAGCTTTATCCGGAGCTCGAAGTTGATGCCCATGTCGGCGACCAGCCGCTATACTCCTATATTGTCTCAGTAGAGTGAAAGGAGGAGGAAAAAGGATGGCAAAAGTAACGATTGTGACAGATAGTACGGCGGATATTCCGCAAGAGCTCGCTGAAGAGCTCAACATTACGGTCGTTCCGTTAAATGTTATTTTTTCCGAAGAGGAAACGTATCAGGATGGCGTCGATCTATCAGCGGAACAGTTTTATAACAAGGTCGGACAGCTGCAGGTTATTCCTTCCACGTCCCAGCCGACTCCTTATCAATTTGAGGAAGTGTACCGTTCTTTGCTTGAGGACAATACCGACATTTTGTCGATCCACTTATCCTCAAAGCTTAGCGGAACGTACCAGGCGGCAACGATCGCGGCGCAGTCAATGGAAGCAGAGCAGGCGATCACCGTTGTTGATTCGAAGAAAGCGTCTTACGCGATTGGCATTATCGTCGTCGAAATAGCAAAGATGGTCAAGGCGGGGAAAACGAAGGAAGAATGTTTGGCGAGGCTCGAGCAGCTGCTCGAAGATACAACCGTCTTGTTTCTTGTTGATACGTTGGACTATTTGCAAAAGAACGGTCGGATCGGCAAGGCGTCAGCTCTGCTTGGCTCGATGCTGAAAATCAAACCGATTCTCTCGCTGACTGCTGAAGGGGAGGTCTATTCGTCTGAGAAGGCGCGGGGCCAAAAGAAAGCAGTAAGCCGGCTAATTGAACTATTGAAAGACAAGTACGGCTCAGCTCCGGTTCATCTCGGGATTTCTCATGCGATCAATCCGTCGCTCGCGAACGAGATGGAAGAAAAGCTGAAGCAGGAGTTTCAGGTTGAATCAACGGTTACGACTGTGATCGGGGCAGTGATTGGCGCACATGTCGGCCCGGGTACGATTGCCATTTCGATGACAAAAGCTTAGCCGCCTTGAAATTGTGCAAAGCCAGAAGCGACACCATAGCCTCGCTTCTGGCTTTTTTAGTTGGCGGGCATTTGCGCGAGGAAAGGAGGGTGGCGACTTTTGGCAGCTTTTTTTCAAAAAAGCTCGTTGTCGCTTAGAAAAAATGAATGAAATCATCAAACAGCCTGTGACGGCGGTGAAAGGCATTGGCGAGGAGACGGCTAAACTGCTGGAAGGGCTCCGGATTTATACGGTGGAAGACCTTCTACATCATTTTCCTTTTCGCTACGAGGACTACAAGCATAAAGAGATTCATGAAGTGAAGCACGAGGAGCGGGTTACCGTCGTCGGACGCGTGCAGAGTGAACCGTCCGTCCGCTATTATGGGAAAAAGAAAAACCGGCTGACCTTCCGTCTCCTCGTCAATCAGGTGCTTGTCACTGTTGCCTTTTTTAATCGGGCTTTTTTAAAAAATCAAATTCGTCCGGGAGAAGAAGTGACCGTTACAGGGAAATGGGATCAGCACCGAATGACAATTGCCGGAAGCGAGCTGCGTCAAGGAAAGGTCGAACGGGATGAAACGATTATGCCGATTTATTCCGTGTCCGGCAGCTTGACGACGAAGGCGATTCGCAAGTACATCAAGCAAGCGCTCGTTCAATTTGGCAGCTATTTACCGGAGCTGATACCGGCTGAACAGCGCAATGCCTATAAGCTGCCGCCGAAGGCTGACGCGGTAAAGGCACTGCATTTTCCCGATGATGCCGAGGCGATGAAGCACGGGCGTCGCCGAATGGTCTATGAGGAGTTTCTATGCTTCCAGCTGAAAATGCAGGCGTTTAAAAAAGCGAATCGTGAACAGGGAGAGGGCCGGGAAATTGTCGTCGCGACTGAGAAGGTCAACTCCTTTATCCGTCAGCTGCCGTTTCCGCTGACGAATGCCCAGCAAAAAGCTGTCGATGAAGTTCTGGCCGACCTGGCTTCTCCGTATCGGATGAATCGCCTTTTACAGGGGGATGTCGGCTCGGGGAAAACCGTCGTCGCGGCAATTTGTATGTATGCTGTCATCGAAGCCGGCTATCAGGCAGCCCTGATGGTTCCGACCGAAATTCTGGCAGAGCAGCACGTCGGCTCAATGAAAGCTCTGTTTGAGCCGCTCGGCATTCGCGTAGAGCTTTTAGCCGGCTCTGTCAAAGGGAAAAAGCGTCGGGAACGGCAGGCGGCAATTGAAGCGGGAGAGGTCGAGGTGATCGTGGGCACCCATGCGCTTATACAGGAGGATGTCCGCTTTCATAATCTCGGGCTTGTCATCACCGACGAGCAGCATCGTTTCGGGGTTGAGCAGCGCCGGATTCTGCGCAACAAAGGGGAAAATCCCGATGTGCTGTTTATGACGGCGACACCGATTCCGCGGACATTGGCCATTTCCGTCTTCGGCGATATGGATGTTTCGATCATCGACGAGATGCCGGCAGGAAGGAAAGTGATTGAAACCTATTGGGCTAAGCCTGATATGCTGGAGCGAGTGCTGGAGTTTATTGCCAAAGAGATCGAAGCCGGCCGGCAGGCGTACGTCATCTGCCCGTTGATCGAGGAATCGGATAAAATTGATGTGCAAAACGCGATTGATGTGTACCATCTGCTTCAGCAATACTTTCAGGATAGATGTGAGGTCGGCCTGATGCACGGTCGGTTGTCTGCGGACGAGAAAGAAACAGTGATGGAGGCGTTTAGCAAAAATGACGTCCAGATTCTCGTCTCGACGACGGTCGTCGAAGTAGGGGTTAATGTGCCGAATGCGACCGTGATGGTCATTTATGATGCGGAGCGATTCGGGCTGGCCCAGCTTCATCAGCTTCGCGGCCGTGTCGGTCGCGGTGATCAACAGTCCTACTGCATTCTTCTCGCTGATCCAAAATCAGAGGTCGGCAAGGAGCGGATGAGGATCATGACGGAGACAAACGATGGTTTTGTCCTGTCCGAGCGCGATCTTGAATTGCGCGGGCCGGGGGACTTTTTTGGCGCAAAGCAGAGCGGGCTTCCTGATTTCAAAGTGGCTGATGTCGTTCATGATTATCGCGCGCTTGAAGTGGCGCGACAGGATGCCAGGGCGTTGCTTGACTCGCCGCAGTTTTGGACGGAAGAACGCTTTGCCGGCTTGCGTCATTATTTAGAGGAGCAGGGCGTGTTCGACGGGGAAAAGCTAGATTAAGAGAGACTGTTTCGTGTAAAAAAGGGCAAGGCCGTCAAAGACGGCAAGAAAAGCGGAAAAAGCCGCTTTTGCCCGAGCCCGCTCTTGAAAAGATTGCCAAGCAACTATATACTACTCTTAGTACCTAGTCATATAATAAGTGGATGGTGCATGCCGTGAAACGAAAAAAGAAGGAACGTCAAGGATTATTAAAGAAAACGCTTGAGTCGAACCCGTTTATGACAGATGAAGCGCTGGCCGAGCAATTTGCGGTCAGCATCCAGACGATTCGTCTTGATCGGATGGAACTGGCCATCCCCGAATTGAGAGAGCGAATCAAGGATGTCGCCAAGCAGCAGCTTGATGACGTTAAGGCGCTTTCCCCGGATGAAGTGATTGGGGAAATTGTGGACCTCCAGTTGGACAAAAGAGCGATTTCGATTTTAGATGTAAAGAGTGAACATGTTTTCTCCCGTAGTGGAATTGCTAGAGGCCATCATTTATTTGCCCAGGCCAATTCTCTTGCAGTCGCGATTATAAACGACGAATTGGCATTGACGGCCAAAGCAACGATTCGTTTCACAAGACAAGTCCAGGCCGGTGAAAGAGTAGTCGCTAAAGCGCAGGTGCGCGGCAGTGATTCGGGCTTTACGACAGTTGAAGTCAAAAGCTATGTAGAACAAGAGCTTGTTTTCTCTGGGGAGTTCGTGATGTATCGCACGAATGAAAAGAGCAAAAAAGGAGAGAGACAGAATGAAAATCGCGATTGACGCCATGGGCGGTGACCATGCTCCGAAGGTCCAGATCGAAGCAAGTCAGGATGCTATCAAAGCTTTTCCTGAATTAGAAATTGTGTTAGTCGGTGACGAAGAGGAGATTAAGAAGCACGTCAATGATGAGACGCGGATCAGCATTTTACATACGAAAGAAAAGATTGAAGACACGGATCAGCCAACGACCGCCGTCCGCCGCAAAAAGGATTCCTCGATGGTGCTGGCGGTGCGCGAGGTGAAAGAAGGGCGGGCTGATGCGGTGATTTCCTCCGGCAATACCGGGGCTTTGATGACCGCCGGCCTCCTGCATATCGGCAGAATTAACGGCATTGATCGGCCGGGACTGGCACCAATGCTGCCGACGATTGACGGACAAGGTTTTCTGCTGCTTGATGTCGGGGCGAATATGGATGCGAAGCCTGAGCATTTGCTGCAATATGCCGCCATGGGTCATACCTATTTACAAATGGTACGGGGGATCAAGCAGCCGCGGATCGGTTTATTAAATGTAGGAACGGAAAATGGCAAAGGAAATGAGCTGACGAAGGAAGCATTTCCGCTGCTTGAAGCGGCTGATTTTCATTTTGTCGGCAATGTTGAGGCGCGGGAGCTGCTGAATGGGGTCGCCGATGTCGTTGTCTGTGACGGCTTTGCCGGCAACCTCGTCTTAAAAACAATCGAAGGAACGGCAGGTACCTTATTCACGTTGCTGAAAAAAGAATTAACAAGCTCGCTGTTTAATAAAATGGCGGCCGGTGTGCTGCGCGCCAGCTTTAAAAATATTCATCAGCAGCTCAGTTATTCAGAGTATGGCGGAGCAGGGCTATACGGTTTAAAGGCTCCGGTTATTAAAGCGCACGGCTCGTCTGACCGCACGGCGGTGTTTCATGCGATTCGTCAGGCGAAGGAAATGGTTGAGCAGCAGGTCGTGACTATTATGAAAAACGAAGTAGCAAAATTAGGACAAGAACAGGAGAGAGTATGATGGGGAAAATCGCCTTTTTATTTCCGGGGCAGGGTTCACAGGCCGTCGGAATGGGACAGGACTTACTGGAAACAGAAACGAGCAGTCGGGACATTTTTCAGCGCGCTGACAGCCGGCTCGGGTATTCATTATCAAGCATCATGCTGGAAGGTCCGGAGGAGACGCTGAGACGCACAGAAAATACTCAGCCGGCGCTCGTGACGATGAGTACGGCGGTCTTGCGGCTGCTTGAAGAGGAAGGCATTCGTCCGGATTATGTAGCCGGTCACAGTCTGGGAGAGTACAGCGCCCTCGTGGCTGCATGCGCGATGTCATTCGAGGATGCCGTCTATGCGGTTCATCATCGCGGTTTGTTTATGGAAGAGGCTGTCCCGTTTGGCGAAGGAGCGATGGCGGCCATTCTTGGCATGGAGCAATCAGCTTTGCAGGATATTTGTACTGCGGCTTCCGTGGAAAGCGGACAAACGGCTGAGCTGGCGAATTTGAATTGCCCTGGACAAATCGTGATTTCCGGCTCGGCGGAAGGAGTCGAATTAGCGGGTGCGAAAGCAAAGGAAGCGGGGGCGAAGCGCGTCATTCCGCTTCAGGTCAGCGGACCATTTCATTCGTCGTTAATGAAGCCGGCAGCGGCTAAGCTTGAAGGAGTGCTCGACGAGCTGGAAATCAGCAACGCCAACATTCCGGTTGTTGCCAATGTTAGTGCCCGCGCCGTGCAGGATTCTTCGGAAATACGTCAAAATTTAATAGAGCAGGTGTATTCTCCGGTCCGTTGGGAGGAAACGATCCGGACTTTATTGGCGCACGGCGTCGATACATTTGTTGAAGTTGGCTCAGGAAACGTCTTAACCGGATTAGTGCGGAAGGTGGAAAGAAGAGCCAAGGCGGTAGCCGTCAGCAACCGTGAAGGAATTGCCAAAGTAAAGGAAGTAACAGAGGGGGCGGACGAATAATGCTGCAAGGACAAACCGCGATTGTTACCGGGGCTTCCCGTGGAATTGGAAAAGCGACCGCATTGGAGTTAGCCCGCAATGGCGCCAATGTCGTCATTAACTACGCCGGGAATCAGGCGCGCGCAGAAGAAGTCGTTGCCGCCGCGAAGGAACTTGGTGTTGACGCACTCGCCATTCAGGCTAATGTCGCTGACAGTGAGCAGGTGACGAATATGGTCAAGGAAGCGATCGCGGCATTCGGCCGGGTTGATATCCTCGTCAACAATGCCGGGATTACCCGCGATAATCTCGTCATGAGAATGAAGGAAGAAGAATGGGACGACGTCATTGATACGAATTTAAAAGGTGTGTTCAATTGTGCGAAAGCTGTCACAAGACAGATGATGAAGCAGCGCTATGGGCGGATTATCAATGTCGCTTCCGTCGTCGGTGTGCTCGGAAACGCCGGACAGGCGAACTATGTGGCGGCGAAGGCCGGGGTGATCGGCTTGACGAAAACGCTGGCGCGTGAGCTGGCAAACCGCAATATTCATGTCAATGCTGTGGCTCCCGGGTTTATCGAGACGGATATGACCGATGAGCTTGGTGAAGAGACAAAAGCCCAGCTGCTTGGGCAAATTCCGCTCGCAACGCTTGGCCGTCCTGAGCATATTGCCAATGTCGTCCGTTTCCTGGCGAGCGCGGATGCCGATTATATGACCGGGCAGACGTTGCATGTCGATGGCGGGATGGTCATGCCGTAAGCAGCACGAAAGGACAAGGAGAAGGCTTGACAGATGAGACGTTCATCGGTAAAATTCTCCTAGCTTTCATCAACCCTTGAGAGGAGGTGAACGGAATATGGCAGATACATTATCACGTGTCAAAAAAATCGTTGTTGATCGTCTTGGTGTCGAAGAAGCAGAAGTAACAGAAGAGGCATCGTTTAAAGATGATTTAGGAGCAGATTCATTGGATGTCGTTGAGCTAGTCATGGAGCTTGAAGACGAGTTTGATTTAGAAATCTCTGATGAAGAGGCTGAGAAGATCTCTACGGTTGCTGATGTCGTTAATTACATAAACAGCCGTCAGTAACGATTAAGAGGATATCTCCTGGCCCTTCAAGGTGATGGAGATATCCTTCCTTACATGTTTTTCATCTCTATTATGATGTTGGAGGTTATCATGCCACAATCTTCAAAGTATCAGCGGAAACCAAGAGTCTATCAATCAAATGAGCGTAGACGTGGACCGAGAAAGATGGTTTTGACCGAGGATCAGAAGCAACAATTTGTTAAGCTGCAAGAACGAATGGAGCTGACTTTTGAGAATAGAAAGCTGTTGACCCAGGCTTTCACCCATTCATCCTATGTGAATGAGCACCGTATTTATTCGTTTCAAGATAACGAGCGCCTGGAATTTCTCGGGGACGCCGTTCTTGAGCTCGCTGTTTCCCAATTTTTATTTAAGAAATTTAATACGATGAGCGAAGGGGATATGACGAAGCTGCGCGCTTCAATCGTCTGTGAGCCGTCTCTCGCCAAATTTGCCGAAGAGCTGGAATTTGGAAAAGCTGTTCTGCTTGGAAAAGGGGAAGAGATGACCGGGGGACGGGAACGGCCTGCTTTGCTTGCCGATGTGTTTGAGGCATTTGTCGGCGCGCTCTATCTGGATCAGGGCCTTGAGGCTGTTTATCAATTTCTTGATAAAACGATGTATCCACAGATAAATGATGGTGCTTTTTCGCATATGATGGATTTTAAAAGTCAGCTGCAAGAATACATTCAACGGGATAATTTAGGTCAAATCAAATATTTGATTGTGCAAGAGCGGGGACCTGCGCATAATCGCGAGTTTGTCTCTGAGGTTCAGTTAAACGAAGTCGGGCTTGGAGTCGGCACCGGACGCTCGAAAAAAGAAGCTGAGCAGCACGCCGCGCAGCAGGCGCTGATGAAGCTGAGCGAACAGGGAAAGCCGAAATAAAGAGCGGGGATGGCCCGGTACCGGGGAAAGATGTACAAAATCGAGAACAGAGTGGCGACGCTGTCCTGCGCCGGGCTGGAAGGAAAGAAGCCCGTTTCCTTTCCAGCCTTGAAAATGCTGCGCAGACTCGCTGCTTCGGACTTGTCTCAAAGGGAAACGCTGACCTTTTGGGACAAGTCTTTATTTGCGTAAGCGGCCCAGTTCGGAAACGATCGCGTCAAGTTCACTGACAGAAAACGATTGTTTTTTCTCCACTAATTCATAAATATCGCGAAGATCCTCATATTGATCCGTGTCAAAGCTTTTGGCATTCAGCGCGCCGGCATTGACGATTTGCAGCTTGTTTTTCATTTCTTCAAGCATAAATTCAATATTTTCACGTGATTGTTTCGATAAATCCATTTCTTCACTCCTCTTTGCTTCCCATTTCTCCTATCGTATCATAGAGGAGAAGTAATGTCGAAGCTGCATTTTGCCGGGATTCCGAGCGGCAGACCCATTTCAAATGACGAATAGGAACAAAGCGTTTGATATGATAAAATAGTAAAGTTGTTAATTGAAGTTAGGGGGAAAAAAGATGTTCCTCAAGCGACTGGAAGTTGCAGGATTTAAATCATTTGCTGAACAGGTTAATATTGAGTTTGTCTCAGGGGTCACGGCGGTAGTCGGACCAAACGGCAGCGGAAAAAGCAATATTTCGGACAGCATCCGTTGGGTGCTTGGTGAGCAATCCGCCAAATCATTGCGCGGAAGCAAAATGGAAGATATCATTTTTGCCGGCAGTGACAGCCGGAAGCCGCTGAATTATGCTGAGGTCAGTCTCGTATTGGATAATGAAGACCAGCATCTGGCGATTGATTACAGCGAGGTCAGTGTAACGCGCCGTGTCTATCGCTCGGGTGATAGTGAATATTTTATTAATAAGCAAGCATGCCGCTTAAAAGATATCGTCGACCTGTTTTTAGATTCCGGTCTCGGCCGTGAAGCCTATTCGATTATCGGACAGGGAAAAGTTGAGGAAATTTTAAGCAGCAAGCCGACCGACCGCCGGGTCATTTTTGAGGAAGCGGCCGGAGTGCTCAAATACAAAACGCGAAAAGAAAAAGCTGAAAAGCGTCTCGCGGAAACACAGGAAAACCTATGGAGAGTCGAAGATATTTTGCACGAGCTTGAGGGTCAGGTCGAGCCGTTGCAAATTCAGGCGTCGATTGCCAAGGATTATTTACATAAGCGCGAAGAACTGAAAGAGGTGGAAATCGCGCTGCTCGTCCATGAAATTCATGAGCTGCACGGTCAATGGGAGGAAGAAAAGGAGAAGCTCGGCCAACTTAGAAGCAGCTATGAAGAGCATCAAGAGCGGCTTGCCGCTCTTGAAGAAGAACGGCTTTCTTTACGGGAAGAAACGGAAGCGTTGAACGAACGCTATCAAAGCGCGCAGGAGGAACTGCTCGTCACAAGCGAGGATCTTGAGAAAAAGGAAGGAATGCGTCAGCTGCTCGATGAGCGGAAAAAGCATGCCTCGCAAAACAAGAAGCAGCTTGAAGAGGCCTGCCAGGAAAAAGAAGCCCAGCTGAAAGCGGTAGAAGCCAGCTGGCGGCAGGAAGCGGAGCAGCTGAGGCAGGTAACAGCGCGCGTTAAGGAGCTTGAACAGACAGTGACGAGCAAAGAGCAGCTGCTGGCAAAGTTCGACGCGACGAGCGAGGAAGAAATGGAGCAGCACAAAGCCGATTACATCGAAGTGCTGAATGAGCAGGCGAGCATCCGCAACGAAAAGCGTTATCTTGAGGAGCAGCTTCGTCAGCAGCAGGTTAAGCAGGAGCGCTTATTGCAGGAGAATGAAGGTCTTGTCGCGGAGCGGGAAAAGCTGGCAGAGCAGCTGGCGGCGGCGACCGAGCAGGCCGCAGCGCGCACAGCGGCGCTGGAGCAGGCCGGTGAAGCGTACCGCAGGAAGCAGCGCGAATATGAAACGGTAAAGGACAGATACCATAAGCAGGAAACGAAGCTTTATGAAGGCTATCAAATGGTTCAGCGGCTGCAGTCACGAGCCGATGTGCTGACGGAAATGGAGGCTGATTTTTCCGGCTTCTTCCAGGGGGTAAAGGAAGTCCTCAAGGCGCGCGGGAAGCTGTCCGGTGTTGTCGGCGCGGTAGCCGAGCTGATTGAGGTGCCGAAGGAATATGAGACCGCGATTGAAATCGCATTAGGAGGGGCTTCGCAGCATGTCGTAACACGATCGGAAGCCGATGCGCGCAAGGCGATTCAATTTTTGAAGCAAAATCGCAGCGGCCGGGCGACTTTTTTGCCATTGCCGGTCATCAAGCCGCGCCATATTCCAGCTTCCACCCTACAGCAGGTAGAAGGTCATCCGGCCTTTATCGGCGTCGCCGCTTCGTTAGTAAACTATGAGCGGACATATGAGTCTGTTTTGTCCAATTTGCTCGGTCACGTGCTGATTGCCCGTGATTTGCCGGGAGCCAATCAGCTTGCCGCTTTAACGGGTCACCGCTTTCGCGTCGTCTCACTTGAAGGCGATGTCGTCAATCCGGGGGGCTCGATGACAGGCGGGGCGCTCAAGCAAAAGCAAAGTCCGTTATTAGGAAGAAAACGCGAGCTTGAGGAGCTGAAGCAAAAGCTGGATAAGCTGACGAAGATGACGGTTCAGCTTGAGCAGGAGGTCCGGCAGGATAAAGAGACAATGAAGCAGCTTGAGCAGGAGCTTGAGCAGCTTCGGCAGCAGGGTGAGGAGGCGCGCTACGCGCTGCAGGAGGCGAAGACGGCCGTTCAGCAGCTCGAAAAGGAGCTTGAGCGCTCACACGACCAATTCTCCCGCTTTGACCGCGAACAAGCGACATTTACCGATGAAGTCGAACGGATTAAAGCGAAGCAGCAGGAATTGGATCAACGCTATGAGACGGCTGTCAGCGAGGCGGAAGCGCTTGAGCGGAAAGTGAAGGAGCTTGAGGAGCTTCAGGTTGCCGAGCGTCATTCCAAAGAAACGATGCAGGAGGAGCTTGTCGCCGATAAAATTGCTTTGGCGACCGCCAGAGAGCGACTCGCCGCCGTCAAAGAGCAGGAGCAGAGGCTGAAAAAAGAACAAACGGCGCTTGATAAAGAGGTGTCCGAGCTTGAAGAGCATCTGCAATTGCTCACAGGTGAAATGACCGATCGTTCCCAAGGAGAAAGCGGGCTTGCTGAGCAGATTGACTCCTATCGCCGGAAAAAGGGCGAGTTGACGGAGCAGATTGCGGCGATGAAGGAAAAGCGGGCCTCGCTCGATCAGGCGTATGTCAACCTCGAGGCGGCGCTGAAAAAGCAGCAGGATGCTCATGCCTTGCTTGCTGACGACTGTCGGAAAATTGAAGTGAAGGTCAACCGGATGGATGTTGAGCTTGACAATCGGCTCGAGCAGCTTCGAGAGGAGTACGAGCTGTCGTTTGAAGCGGCGCGTGCGCACTATCAGCTGACGATTGATCCCGAGGAAGCGCGGACGAAGGTTAAGCTGATTAAGCTGGCGCTGGCCGAACTTGGCACTGTCAATCTCGGCTCGATAGACGAATACGAACGCGTCCGTGAACGGTTTGATTTTCTGAGCAGCCAGCGTCAGGACTTAATGGAAGCAAAGCAGACGCTCCACGATGTGATCGCTGAAATGGATGAGGAAATGACTAAGCGCTTTTATGAGACGTATTTGCAAATCCGCACTCATTTTCAGAAGGTATTCAAGCAGCTGTTCGGCGGGGGTGAGGCCGATTTGGTGCTGACGGAACCGGATCATTTGCTTGAATCAGGCGTCGATATCGTCGCCCGGCCGCCAGGAAAGAAGATGCAGAGTCTCGGCCTGCTTTCCGGCGGTGAACGGGCGTTAACGGCGATCGGCCTGCTATTTGCCATTTTGTACGTCCGTCCCGTTCCGTTTTGCGTGCTTGATGAAGTCGAAGCGGCGCTTGATGAGGCCAATGTCAGCCGCTTCGCCCATTTTCTGAAAAGCTTCAGCTCAGAGACGCAATTTATCGTGATCACGCATCGCAAAGGGACGATGGAGGAAGCGGATGTTTTATACGGCGTGACAATGCAGGAGTCTGGTGTCTCGCGCATCGTCTCGGTTAAACTGGAAGAAACGAAAGAATTAATCGAAAGCTAGGTGAAGCAGATGAGCTTTTTTAAGAAACTGAAGGAAAAAATTACGACGCAAACGACGGAAGTAACGGATAAGTTTAAGAACGGACTTGAAAAGACGAGAGATTCCTTTGTCGGCAAAATGAACGAGCTTGTCTACCGCTACCGCAAAGTCGATGAGGATTTTTTCGAAGAGCTTGAAGAGCTGTTGATTAGCGCTGATGTCGGCGTGCCGACGGTGATGGAATTGATCGATACGTTAAAGGATGAGGTTCGTCTGCGCAACATTAAGGATACGGCTGATATTCAGCCGGTCATTTCCGAGAAGCTGACCGAGCTGCTTGAGAAAGAGGGAGAAGATACGACGCTTGCGCTGCAGGAAAATGGGATGACGGTGATCCTTGTCGTCGGCGTGAACGGAGTCGGAAAGACGACGAGCATCGGCAAGCTCGCTCATTATTTGCAGCAGGAGGGCAAGTCGGTGATGCTTGCGGCGGGCGATACGTTCCGGGCCGGGGCGATCGAACAGCTTGAAGTATGGGGCGAGCGTGTTGGCGCAGACGTGATCAAGCAGCAGTCCGGCTCAGACCCGGCGGCGGTGATGTATGATGCGTTGCAAGCCGCGAAGGCGCGCCAGGTCGATGTGTTAGTTTGCGATACGGCGGGCAGACTGCAAAATAAGGTTAATTTGATGAAGGAGCTTGAGAAGGTCAAGCGTGTCATCGAAAGAGAAGTGCCGGGAGCACCGCATGAAGTGCTGCTTGTGCTTGACGCAACAACCGGACAAAATGCAATGTCGCAGGCGAAAACGTTCGGTGAAACGACGGAAGTATCGGGCATTGTCTTAACGAAGCTTGATGGGACGGCGAAGGGCGGAATTGTGCTGGCGATACGCCACGAGCTTGACATTCCGGTGAAGTTTATCGGGCTCGGTGAGAAGATGGATGATCTCCAGCCGTTTCAGGCCGAACAGTTTGTCTACGGGCTGTTTAAAGATATTTTGGAAGCGGAACAGGCCGAGCAGGACTAGCGTTTTGCTTTGTTAAGAAAAAAACTTGACAGTTAGGCGGAGCATGTTGTAATATGATATCTCGTAAAGGGAAATCACTTAACAAGGGGTTGGTGATGTGTTAGATAAGACGCTCCGAATGAATCTTTTATATGATTTCTATCAATCCTTGCTAACACAAAAACAGCGGAAATACATGTCCTTGTACTATCTTGATGATTTCTCCTTGGGCGAGATTGCTGAAGCATTTGAAGTCAGCCGCCAGGCGGTGTACGATAATATTAAGCGGACAGAGGCGATGCTTGAGGAATATGAAGCAAAGCTGATGCTGCTGGCGAAATTCGAGCAGCGGACCGAACTGCTGACTCAGATCAAGGAAGCAATCGAAAGCAATGCGACTCCTGAAGAGATCATGTCGATGCTTGACTCTCTTGAGAAATTAGACTAGGAGGCGACAACATGGCATTTGAAGGTTTAGCGGAGCGACTGCAGGATACATTAACAAAAATCCGCGGCAAAGGAAAGGTCAGTGAGCAGGACGTCAAGGAAATGATGCGTGAGGTTCGCCTTGCCTTACTGGAAGCGGATGTTAACTTTAAAGTGGTGAAGCAATTCATCGCCAGCGTGAAAGAAAAGGCGCTCGGGCAGGAAGTGATGAAAAGCTTAACGCCGGGGCAACAGATTATTAAGGTCGTCAACGAAGAACTGACCGCGCTTATGGGGGGCGAACAAAGCAAGATCGCCGTCGCTTCAAAGCCGCCGACTGTCGTGATGATGGTTGGGCTTCAAGGTGCCGGTAAAACGACGACGACGGCCAAGCTTGCGAACCATTTGCGCAAAAAGCATAATCGTCAGCCTTTGCTCGTCGCGGCCGATATTTACCGCCCGGCGGCGATCAAGCAGCTTGAAACGCTTGGAAAGCAATTGAATATGCCGGTGTTCTCGCTCGGCGATCAGGTGAGCCCGGTGGAGATTGCCAAGCAGGCAATTGCCAAGGCAAAGGAAGACCATCATGATTATGTCTTAATCGATACGGCCGGACGGCTTCATATCGATGAAACATTAATGGATGAGCTTAAGCAGGTAAAGGAGCTTGCCAGCCCTGATGAAATTTTGCTCGTCGTTGATGCGATGACAGGGCAGGATGCCGTCAACGTTGCCGAAAGCTTTAATGAACAGCTCGATATTACCGGGGTTGTGCTGACAAAGCTCGACGGTGATACACGCGGTGGTGCGGCGATTTCCGTCAAGTCTGTCACCAATACGCCGATTAAGTTTGTCGGGATGGGCGAGAAAATCGACCAGCTCGAGCCGTTCCATCCGGAGCGGATGGCTTCGCGGATTCTTGGAATGGGCGATGTGCTGACATTGATCGAGAAAGCACAATCGAATGTCGACGCTGAAAAAGCGCGCGAGCTTGAAAAGAAGATGCGAAATATGGATTTCACCTTTGATGATTTTCTTGAACAGCTTGACCAGGTTCGCAGCATGGGACCACTTGATGAAATCCTGAACATGATGCCTGGCATGAACAAGATGAAGGGCATGAAGGATTTGCAGGTCGATGATAAGCAAATCGGCAAGGTCGAAGCAATCGTCCGTTCGATGACGAAAAAGGAAAAGCAGGAGCCGAGTATTATGAATGCCAGCCGCCGCCGCCGCGTTGCCGCCGGCAGTGGAACGACGATTCAGGATGTTAACCGGCTGCTGAAGCAGTTTGAAGACATGAAGAAGATGATGAAGCAGATGACCGGTATGGCCTCCGGCAAAGGGAAGAAAAGAGGCAAAGGTCTTGGAGGCTTTAAGCTTCCATTTTAAGAAGGAAGTCGCTTTTCCTGGTGAGGCGGGCAAGAAAGTTGGATGGACAGCCATTTATCTTTTTGTTGATTACTAGGAGAATTGATGATAATATAAAAAATTGTGTGAACTATTTTTGGAGGTGTCCCACGAATGGCAGTAAAAATTCGTTTAAAGCGTATGGGTTCTAACAAAGCCCCATTCTATCGTGTAGTAGTAGCAGATTCTCGCGCTCCGCGTGATGGTCGTTTCATTGAAGAGATTGGAACGTACAATCCATTAACACAACCGGCAAAGGTGAATATCGAAGAAGAGAAAGCTCTTGACTGGATGCTTAAAGGAGCGAAGCCGTCTGATACGGTTCGCAACCTGTTCTCAAAAGCAGGCTTAATGGAAAAGCTTCACAACGCGAAAAACCAGAAGTAAGAGAGTGTGACAACTCTCTAGCAATGAACTCATTGCGCTCTTTCCCTTTTTGATGATGAGTGAAAAGGAGAATCGTATGAAGGCGTTAGTTGAACACATTGTAAAAGCACTTGTAGACCAGCCTGAGCATGTTCAAGTTGAAGAAGTACAAGAGGGAGCAACCCTATGCTTGCGCCTGATGGTCCATCCTGATGATGTCGGGAAGGTCATCGGTAAGCAAGGTCGGACCGCGAAAGCGATACGCTCGGTTGTTTATGCCGCTGCGGTTTCGCCGTACAAGCGAGTGCGATTAGACATCGTGGATTAGCAACGCAGAGAAGAAGGAGTTGTCTCAAAGCCTAGCTTTTGGGACAGCTCCTTTTGCTATTGTAACCATTTGAAAAGGAAGGGCGAAGGACATGAAAATACTTCGTACAGTTGTTGTCAAACAAGTTGTCACCGAAGCGAAAAAGCAGAGCATCGTGCAGGAGTTTAAAAGTGAAATTCTGCAATGTGAACGCGAGCTGGAACAGCTTACCTTTCATTTACATAAAGCGACGAAGGATGTCGCCAGCAAGCATGAACAACAAACGCTTCGAGCACGCTATAAAGAGGAGATCAAGCAGCGAAAAGAAAAGCTCGCTGAACTGTCCTTTAAAGTCGATCAGCTGAGCAAGCTCGAAATTGGAACGGAGCTACGGGAAGGAACGGTCGAGACGATTGTTGAAATCAAGGAAGGAGATCCTTGGCCGGCCCCGGAGACGGAAATTGTCGTCAAAGACGGAGTGGTGGAGCAAATTCGCAGAAAGAAGGAATGAACAATGACAAATTGGTATAAAGTCGGAAAAATCGTCAATACGCATGGGATCAGGGGAGAGGTGCGCGTTATTTCCTCGACGGACTTTGCCGAGGAACGCTATGCGCCGGGCGTCGGGCTTCTGATCCGTCAGACGGCTGATGAACAGGGAACACCGGTCGTTGTCAAGCATCATCGCCGTCATAAAAACTTTGATCTTCTTCAATTTGAAGGCTATGACTCGATTAATGACGTGGAAGCATTTAAAGGGTCAACGTTGTTTGTGTCGGAGGAGCAGCTCGATGAATTGGATGAGCATGAATATTATTACCATGAAATCATCGGCTGTACCGTCGTCACAGAAGAGGGAGAGACGCTCGGAAACGTGAAAGAAATCTTTGAAACAGGGGCGAATGATGTCTGGGTCGTGCAGCGCGCCGGTGGAGGCAAGGATATTCTGCTGCCTTATATTGAAGATGTCGTCAAAGAGATCGATGTCGAAGAAAAGCAGATTACCGTTCGGCTGTTAGAGGGACTTGTCGATGAAGATTGATGTCCTCTCACTCTTTCCGGAGATGTTTACAGGAGTGATCAACACGTCGATTTTAAAGCAGGCGCAGGAACGGGAAGCGGTTAAGATTCAAGTCGTTGATTTTCGCGCTTATGCCGACAATAAGCACCGGAAGGTCGACGATTATCCGTATGGTGGCGGAGCGGGGATGGTGTTAAGCCCGCAGCCGCTGTTCGACGCCGTCGAGGCGCTGAAAGAAGAGAGCCACACGAAGCCGCGCGTCATTCTTCTTTGCCCGCAGGGAGAGCGCTACAGCCAGCAAAAAGCCGAGGAGCTGGCTGGCGAAGAGCACTTAATCCTTTTATGCGGCCATTATGAAGGCTATGATGAGCGGATTCGCGAGCATCTCGTTACTGATGAAATCTCAATTGGCGATTATGTGCTGACAGGCGGAGAGCTCGGGGCGATGGTCATTATCGACAGCGTCGCCCGCCTTTTGCCTGGTGTGCTTGGAAATGAAGAATCGGCGGTGACGGATTCCTTTTCGACCGGTCTGCTTGAGCATCCCCATTACACTCGCCCGGCTGATTTTCGCGGAATGAAGGTGCCTGACGTTCTTTTATCGGGGCATCATAAAAACATCGAAGCGTGGCGGGAAAAAGAAGCGCTCCGCCGGACGTGGCAAAGGCGGCCGGATTTGCTTGTGCAGGGGCCATTATCTGAACAGCAGCGGCGCTGGCTGAAGGAGTTTCAAGAAAAGCGTTAAAGGGAGTTGTGTTCCCCTCTGCTCTATGCTATTATAGTCTTTGTGGCTAATAGCCAGTGATTACGATGTTCCGCTGCAGGCAGCCTGTTATGAGCATCTGTATGGAAGGAGTGGAATTATACGATGAACAACATTATCCGTGAAATTACAAATGATCAGCTGCGCAGTGACCTGCCGGCGTTTCGTCCTGGTGACACTTTACGTGTACACGTAAAGGTTGTTGAGGGAACTCGCGAGCGTATCCAGGTTTTTGAAGGTGTCGTGATCAAGCGTCGTGGTACTGGTGTAAGTGAAACTTTCACAGTGCGTAAGATCTCATACGGTGTAGGTGTTGAACGTACATTCCCATTACATTCACCAAAGATCGAGAAGATCGAAGTGAAGCGTCGCGGTAAAGTACGTCGTGCGAAACTTTACTACTTGCGTAATCTGCGCGGTAAAGCGGCCCGTATTAAAGAAATCCGATAACACACGAAGAGAGGCTGCCTGATGCGCAGCCTCGAAACAGCGGGTAACGAAAAACGCTGTTTCCCTTGGGGTTTTCCCATACAAAAGAGGGTGTCCCCCAAAGCCAAGGCTTTTGGGACACCCTCTTTTTGTTTTAAAGAGATATTACAGGTTGAAAAAAGGGTAGAGGATTGTCAGAGCTTCGATATTCATAAGGAAGCAAGCATGTGATAAACTATGGCATAGTCAGGTAAATGTTTGTAATGGAGGCATGGGTATGAGTGAGAAAAAAAAGGAATCATGGGAATGGCTAAAAGCGGTAATTGTAGCCCTTGTTCTCGCTTTTTTGATTCGGCAGTTTTTGTTTGCCCCGGTGATCGTCGATGGGGAGTCAATGCTTCCGACATTGGAAGACAGCGATCGCTTAATTGTCAATAAAATCGGTTATGTTTTTGGGGAGCCGGAGCGCTTTGATATTATCGTTTTCCATGCCCCGGCCGGCAAGGACTATATTAAGCGGGTAATCGGTTTACCTGGTGATCGCGTCGAGTATCGCGATGATACGCTTTATATTAATGGAGAGCCGTTTGAGGAACCCTATTTAGATGAACTGCGGCCGTTGTATCAGGATGGTCTGACCGGTGATTTCGAGCTCGATGGTGTCGTGCCGGAGGATGAATTGTTTGTCCTTGGAGACAACCGCTGGCATAGCCGTGACAGCCGTGATATTGGCACGGTTCATATTGATGAAGTGATCGGCAAGGCGAATGTCGTGTTTTGGCCGATCTCAAATATACGAATTGCAAAGTAGGTGAAGCAGCATGACGATTCAGTGGTTTCCCGGACATATGGCCAAAGCGCGCCGTGAAGTAACAGAGAAGCTCGGCTTTATCGACGTCATTATTGAGCTGCTAGATGCGCGTGTCCCGCTTGCATCGAGAAATCCGATGATTGATGAAATCGTCGCCCATAAACCAAGGCTCGTGCTATTAAATAAAGCAGATTTAGCCGATCCGGCGATCACGGAGCGCTGGAAAGAGTATTTTGAAGAAAAAGGGGCGCTCGTGCTGGCGATCAATGCGCAAACGGGAAAAGGAACCGAAAAAATCGCCGCTGCCTGCACAAAGCTGGCACAGCCGCTCATTGAGAAATGGCGTTCAAAAGGAATGAAGCCAAGAGCGATCAGGGCGATGATTCTCGGGATCCCGAATGTCGGAAAATCGACGCTCATTAACCGGCTGGCGCAAAAGCGGACAGCGCAGGTCGGGGATCGTCCTGGCGTGACGAAGCGGCAGCAGTGGATCAAAGTAGGAAAAGAGCTGGAACTGCTCGATACGCCCGGGATATTATGGCCTAAATTCGAAGATCAGATCATTGGCTACCGCTTGGCGGCGACCGGAGCGATTAAGGATGAACTCCTTGATTTTCAAGATATCGCGCTGTTCGTCTTACGTTATATGAAGGACGCCTATCCAACATTGATTCAAAGCCGTTACAAGCTTGATGAGATACCGGAAGACGGGTTAGCTTTATTTGAAGAGATTGGGCGAAAGCGCGGCTGTCTGCTGCCTGGTGGCGCGGTTCATTATGACAAGGCGGCTGAAATTATCCTGCGGGAAACAAGAGCAGGAACGATAGGCCGGATTTCTTTGGAAACGCCTGATCAGCAGTAAAAAAGCGCAGCTGTCCGGCTGCAAAAGAGAGGGACGAGGGCTGGCAGGCTTGGCGTTGGCCTCTCTTTTTTGTTTCAACGGTTCCTGCTTTAGATAAGCTGAAGAAGAACCGATATAGAAAATAAGAAGAAAAATTAGCCGGTTAGATGTAAGGAAAAATAAGGAGATAAAATGAAACAATCGATTCAGCATATTAGACAACTACTTGAACAGCCGGAAGTTGAACAGGAGCAGCTTGACAGGCTGGCCGGAGACGAACGCAAAGGAGTTCAAACGTTACTGAAGCAATATAGGAAGCGGCAGGAGCAACGGCAGCAGTTGCTGGCGATGCATGAGCGAATGAACGAGTACGAGCGACAGTTGCGCTCACAGGGCTATCATGCGCTGGCGGGAATCGATGAAGTCGGTCGCGGCCCGCTCGCCGGTCCGGTCGTCGCCGCAGCCGTCATTCTTCCTCCGGACTTCAGGCTGCTCGGCTTAACCGATTCGAAAAAGCTGTCGAAACAAAAACGTGAGGCGTTTTCTGAAATAATCAAACGGGAAGCGATCGCTTATTCCATTGAAATGGTGCATGCTGCTGAAATTGATCGGATCAATATCTATCAAGCTACGAAAACAGCGATGCAGACGGCCATCTCGACGTTACATAAAGAGCCGGACTATCTTTTGCTTGACGCAATGAGTCTTCAGCTCGACATTCCGCAAACAAGCCTGATCAAAGGCGATGAAAAAAGCATCACGATCGCCGCCAGCTCCGTTATCGCCAAGGTGGCGCGTGATACATATATGGCTGAGCTTGAAACGAAATATCCGGGCTACGGCTTTTCACACCACGCCGGGTACGGGACGAAGGAGCATTTGGAGGCGATCGACCGCCTCGGCGTGACGCCCGAGCATCGCCGTTCGTTCAGACCGGTGCAGGAAAGAGCGTAAGAACAGCTAGGAGGGAAGAAGATGATACAGTCGCGCATTCATAATGAAGGGATCGGTCAGCCATCCCAGCCTCGGCCATTACACCTTACCCAAGGCCAGGTGTTTCAGGGACGGATCGCTAAGCTTTATCCGCAGAACATGGCCGCCTTACAGGTTCACGGGACGACGGTGACAGCTCGTCTGGAAGCCGCTCTGACAGCAGGTCAGCGCTATTGGTTTGAAGTCCAGGAAAGCGCGGGGATCCCGCGGCTGCGCGTCTTAGATGATAACGCGATCAGACAACGGGAAGGGCTTGGCGACCAGCCTTCGATCCAAAAGCTGATCCAGCAGCTCTCCCTCCCGGCTTCAAAGGAAACAGAAGCATTTGTCCGCCACCTGTCGGAACAGCAGCAGCCCTTTACCCGGCAAACGGTCGTCAGTGGCTCGCAGCTGTTGACCGAGCTGCAGCAATTTAATCAAAGAGGCTTTCAGACACTGATTGAGATGATGCAACGTCAGCTTCCTTTAACGAAAGAGACGTTTCAGGCTTACCAGTCGCTTACATTGAGCCCTTCGCTGACCCAGCAGCTGCAGCAGCTAAGTCAGATGCTGGAACAAAGCACGCATCCCGCCACCGGTCAGCTTAGACAGCTAACAGCTGCGCTCGTTCATCCTGATCAGCAGGCGAAACCGTCGCCGATTGTTCAGCTGTTGGCCCAATTTGCCACCGAAGGAGAAGGAGACGTAAGCCGGGGCGCCGGCCAGCTTCTCGCTCGTCTTGGCATTATCGAGGCAGGAGCAAGCCGTTCGCAGCTTGCCAGTCAATTTCAGACCGCGGTGCTTCATCCGGCGAATCGTGAAATCGTCGCTTCACTTTGGCCGGATTTGAGGAGCGGACAGGGAGCCGAACTGAGCAGGCTTGAACCGCGGCAATTTCTTGAAACGATGCTCGGCCGTCTGTCGATACCGGCAGGGAAAGAAGGGGAGCCAGCCTTGCAGCAGTTGCTCCAGCTTTTGCAAAGCAAAGAACCGGCGGCAGCTATTCATAGCCGCTGGCTGACGTTGCCGCAGCAGGAGCTGTCAGCAAGCGAGAGGGCGGCTTTTCTCCAGGTGCTTGAATCAGGCTCCCCGTTTGCTCAGGAGAAGGGCGGAGCCGCCAAGCATTTGCAACATGTACTCCAGCTGCTTGGCTATCAGCATGAACGCGATGTTAGTCGCCTGCTACAGGGAGAGCTGACGAGAGAGACGATCGTGACGGATCGTGTAAAGGCGCAATTGCTCCAGCTTCAGCAACAGGATCTTCCGGCGGGACTGAAGGAGCAGGTCAATCAGACGCTTCAGCGGCTGACCGGTCAACAGCTGCTCGCTCAGGAGCAAAATGGCCCGTATCAGCAGTTGATTCTCCAGCTTCCGTTAACCCTCGGTGCGTGGCAGACCGACATGACGGTTCAATGGGAAGGGAAAAAACAGCAGAACGGGGAGCTGAATCCCGATTACTGCCGCATTCTCTTTTATTTAACACTTGAACAGCTTGAGGAGACCATTGTCGATGTCCAGATTCAAAACCGAATTGTGGCGGTGACCGTTTATAATGAACACGAAAGCCCCGATGCGCTGATCAATGTATTAGTACCGACCTTGAAAAAGGGTCTTGCCGAGCACAATTATCAATTGCTTTCGGTAAAATGGCGCAAGATGAAGGATGCGCAGGCGAGCTCGCAGCAGGCAAATCATTTGTATAAGCCCCATGTGCATTATCAGGGAGTGGATGTGAGAATATGAAGCAGGAACGAAAAAAGCAGGCTGTCGCCCTCCGTTATCAGGCTGAAACAGATGTTTCGCCGAAAGTGGTTGCTAAAGGGAAAGGCTATATCGCGGAGGAACTGATTGCGAAGGCGAAGGAAAACGACGTTCCGATTCAGGAGGATCCTTCCCTTGTCGAAATGCTCGCTCAGCTTGAGGTGAATCAGGCGATTCCGCCGGAGCTTTATGAAGTTGTTGCCGAAGTGTTTTCCTTTATTTATAAAATTGACCAGCACCAAAAATAAGTCTGATAGTGGGTGAATCAAAAGGATATACTATGCCCATAACGTCTTACTACAGGAGGGCTGGTCGATGAAGGAAAATAAATTGCTTGTACCTGAAGCGATCTCTTTTATGGAAAGCTATCAGGAGGAATACGCGCAGGAATTCGGCGTGCATTTTTCCGTCCAGGAGACAGACGCCAAGGCGAAAGATATGACAAAGGAAATGCTCAAGAAACAAAGCAAGGAATCAAAAAAGAAAGCGGATAAGCAGCAATAAGGGGATGCCTTAACAGAAGCATCTCCCTTTTGGCGTACTTCCACAAATGGTGACCGCAGCTAGTGCGGCCGCCCCCCTTTTTTGATCATCTGATCATTTCTTCTCAGGCCGACCGAAAAGCCCCCTCTTCCTTTTTGCGCAGGCCCTTTAATTTATTTAGCATCTACTTGGATTTCCCCTCCCAAAAAGACGAAATAAGTGCTAAAATAGAAGAGGATTTTGCCGGACATGATCGATTTTTATCAGACGGCTTAAATTACATGCATTGATAGGAGGCTGGAGAGAGAATGAATATCCATGAGTATCAAGGAAAAGAGCTCCTTCGTCAATACGGCGTTGCAGTTCCCAATGGGAAAGTAGCGTTCTCTGTTGAAGAAGCAGTAGAAGCAGCAAAAGAGTTAGGAACAGACGTTTGTGTCGTGAAAGCACAAATCCATGCAGGTGGCCGTGGTAAGGCTGGGGGAGTCAAGGTTGCGAAAAATCTTGACGAAGTACGTACATATGCTGCTGATATTCTTGGTAAAACGCTAGTCACTCACCAGACAGGTCCAGAAGGTAAGGAAGTAAAGCGCTTACTAATCGAAGAAGGCTGCGATATTAAAAATGAATACTATATCGGGCTCGTTCTTGATCGCGCGACATCACGCGTCGTAATGATGGCTTCTGAAGAAGGCGGAACGGAAATTGAAGAAGTAGCAGAAGCAACTCCGGAAAAGATTTTTAAAGAGGTCATTGATCCGGCTGTTGGCCTGCAAGGTTTCCAGGCACGCCGACTCGCTTTTAACATTAACATTCCAAAGGAGCTTGTTGGTCAAGCTGTTAAATTTATGATGGGCTTGTATAAAGCCTTTGTTGAAAAGGATTGCTCGATTGCCGAGATCAACCCGCTTGTGACAACTGGCGACGGAAAAGTAATGGCGCTTGATGCGAAGCTGAACTTTGACTCCAACGCGCTTTATCGTCAGAAGGATGTGCTTGAGTACCGCGATTTGGAAGAAGAGGATCCGAAGGAAATCGAAGCTTCCAAATATGACTTAAGCTATATTTCATTGGATGGCAACATCGGATGTATGGTCAACGGTGCCGGTTTGGCGATGGCAACGATGGACATCATCAAGCATTACAATGGTGACCCGGCCAACTTCCTTGATGTAGGTGGCGGTGCTACTGCCGAGAAAGTAACGGAAGCATTCAAGATCATTCTATCCGATGATAACGTAAAAGGAATTTTCGTCAACATTTTCGGTGGAATTATGAAATGTGACATTATCGCGGAAGGCGTCGTCGAAGCGACGAAGCAAGTAGGCTTGGAAATTCCGCTTGTCGTACGTCTTGAAGGAACAAATGTTGACTTAGGGAAAAAGATTCTTAAAGAATCCGGCTTAAACATCACAGCTGCTGATTCGATGGCTGACGGCGCACAAAAAATTGTTTCATTAGTGAAATAGAAAGGCGGGGACACGATAATGAGCATCCTAATTAATAAAGATACGAAAGTAATCGTTCAAGGGATTACAGGAGCAACTGGCTTGTTTCATACACAGCAGGCGGTTGAATATGGAACGAAGATTGTCGGCGGCGTAACGCCGGGTAAAGGCGGCACAGAGGTTGAAGGGATTCCGGTCTTTGATACCGTTGAGCAGGCTGTAAAAGAAACAGGGGCAAATGTAACGGTTATTTATGTACCGCCGGCGTTCGCTGCCGATGCGATTATGGAAGCGGTCGATGCCGAGCTTGATTTGGCGATTTGTATTACAGAAGGCATTCCTGTGCTCGATATGGTCAAGGTTAAACGTTTCATGGAAGGCAAAAAGACGCGTTTAATCGGTCCGAACTGCCCTGGGGTTATTACTCCTGATGAATGTAAGATCGGAATTATGCCTGGCTATATTCATAAAAAAGGTCATGTTGGTGTTGTGTCGCGTTCCGGTACATTAACGTATGAAGCGGTTCACCAATTATCAACAAACGGAATCGGTCAATCTTCCGCCGTCGGAATCGGGGGAGACCCGGTTAACGGCACAAACTTTATTGATGTTCTTCAGCTTTTCAACGAAGATCCAGACACGTATGCGGTGATCATGATTGGAGAGATCGGCGGAACAGCAGAGGAAGAAGCAGCCGAGTGGATTAAAGAAAATATGACAAAGCCGGTTGTCGGCTTTATCGGCGGTCAAACAGCCCCTCCTGGAAAGCGGATGGGTCATGCCGGTGCGATTATTTCCGGAGGAAAAGGAACAGCGGCTGAAAAGATCAAAACGTTGGAAAGCTGCGGCGTACAAGTAGCGGAAACTCCATCTGTTATGGGACAAACGCTGATCTCTGTTTTGGAAGAAAAAGGTATTCTGGAAAAGTGTAAAACACACAGCTAATCTCCAAAAAAAATGTCATAAAATTGTCGATTTCTCATTTTGAGAGAATAAGACAAAAGTAGCGCAGAGGCCGGGCAAAAGGGAAAAAACAACCTTTTGCCTAGCCTCTGTAATAAATTCCGCCTATCGTTTACTGATAACAAGGAGGGATATGCGGCGCATGACGACGTTTCGGATGAAATGGATTCATCTCCACAGCTGCTTTGGAGCAAACAGAAAGCTTTTTCAGAAAATAATCGACGATGATCCAGAGCTTCATTTCATTTATCAGTATAGACCGGTCGATCTCGAGAAAGTATTTACTCTTCCCCCGACTAAAGCGATGATGCTTCATCAGACCCTTCACCGAATATCTCCAGCTCAGCTTGAGCAACTTTTCCAAGAACAGGGCATTTGCCCGATCACCTTGCACGATTCCACCTATCCATGTTTGTTACAGCATATTTATGATCCCCCTTTTGTGTTATATACGCAAGGCTTGCAGCATATTCTGGCAAATAAGCGGACGGTCGCTGTCGTCGGAACGAGAAAGCCGACTGAGGCAGGGATGAAAAGCGCTGCCTATTTTGTTCACGCTTTGGTAGAAAACGACTGGACCATTGTCAGCGGTCTCGCCAGCGGGATTGATGCGCACGCCCACCAACAGGCGATCCGGACGAACGGCCGGACGATCGCCGTACTCGCCTCAGGGTTCCATTTTCCTTATCCGCAAGAAAGCAAATCATTATTTCAATATATGGCAAAATGGCAGCTGCTTGTTAGTGAATATCCCCCATGGGTCAGGCCGCGCAAATGGCATTTCCCAGTCAGAAACCGGATTGTCAGCGGCCTCTCGCAGGCTGTTGTCGTCATAGAGGCGAAGAAAAAAAGCGGATCCCTGATTACAGCGGATCAGGCGCTCGAACAGGGGCGGGATGTGTTCGCCGTGCCGGGCTCAATTTTTTCCGCTGAATCAGAAGGGACGAATCGCCTGATCCAGCAAGGAGCAAAGCTGATTTTAACAAAAGAGGACCTGCTTCAGGAGCTGCCAAATGTTACCGGAAAAAGCTGACGACAGCTGCTCATTTTGAGCGATTTTCGGAAAAGAATTTAAGCTGCCGTTTGACAAATGGAGAAAGTCTGTTTAATAATAGGGAAGATTTTAATATATTCTTCGAGAGAGGGAGCTGCTTACATGGCCGATTATTTAGTAATCGTGGAATCTCCCGCCAAAGCAAAGACCATTGGAAAGTATTTAGGTAAAAAATATATTGTAAAGGCTTCAATGGGACATGTTAGAGACTTACCGAAAAGTCAAATGGGAGTAGATGTTGAGAAAGGTTTTGAACCAAGGTATATTACCATTCGCGGAAAAGGCCCTGTATTAAAAGAGTTGAAATCAGCTGCCAAGAAAGTAAAACGAATTTACTTAGCGGCTGACCCTGATAGAGAGGGTGAAGCCATTGCCTGGCATTTGGCTCACAGTTTAAATATTGACGAAAATTCGGAATGCAGGGTTGTTTTTAATGAAATTACGAAGCAGGCAATAAAAGATGCCTTTAAAAATCCCCGCTCCATTAATATGGATCTCGTCGATGCCCAGCAGGCAAGACGGATTTTAGACCGGCTTGTCGGCTACAATATAAGTCCATTACTATGGAAGAAAGTGAAAAAAGGGTTAAGCGCGGGGCGTGTGCAATCAGTTGCCGTTAAAATGATTATTGAGCGTGAAAAAGAGATCAAAGCGTTTGTTCCGGAAGAATACTGGAGCATTCAGGCGCAGTTTTCACTTGAAAATGAGCCGTTTGAAGCAAGATTTTACGGAGTGGACGGGCAGAAGCAGGAGCTTGCTTCTGAGGAGGATGTCAACAACGTATTAGCGCGGCTGCAATCCGATCAGTTTCAAGTGACATCCGTCAAGAAGAAGGAACGGAAACGAAATCCGGTCACCCCGTTCACGACGTCGTCGCTTCAACAGGAAGCGGCACGGAAATTAAACTTCCGCGCCAAGAAAACGATGATGATCGCCCAGCAATTATATGAAGGGATTGATCTTGGCAAGAAAGAAGGGACAGTCGGGTTAATTACGTATATGCGTACCGATTCCACCCGGATTTCCGAGACGGCGCAGGCGGAGGCGAAGGAATACATTACGGCGACATACGGCGAGGAGTACAGCCGGAAAGAAAAGCGAGTCGTCAAAAAAGATAAAAAAGCCCAGGATGCGCATGAAGCGATCCGCCCAACATCGGTTTGGAAAGATCCGAAAGCGGTAAAGAGCTATTTATCACGAGACCAGTTCAGACTGTATAAGCTGATTTGGGAACGGATGGTTGCCAGTGAAATGGCACCGGCAATTATGGATACGATGACGGTCGACATCGAACAAAACAATGTTCAATTCCGGGCAACAGGCTCGAAAGTGAAATTTGCCGGTTTCATGAAGGTGTACATCGAAGGCAATGATGACGGTAAGAAAGAAGAAGACCGCTTGCTGCCGAATTTGCAGGAAGGGCAATCGGTGAAAAAGCTTGAGATTGAACCGAATCAGCATTTTACCCAGCCGCCGCCGCGTTATACAGAGGCGCGTCTTGTCAAAACGATGGAGGAGCTTGGAATCGGGCGTCCATCCACCTATGCGCCGACGCTCGACACGATCCAAAAAAGAGGGTATGTCGCCTTGGAGGACAGACGGTTCGTCCCGACCGAATTAGGTGAAATCGTGCTTGAGATGATCGTTGAATTTTTCCCGGAGATTCTCGATGTGGAATTTACGGCGAAGATGGAAAATGATCTCGATTCCATCGAGGAAGGCAAGCAGCGCTGGATTTCAATTATTGATGAGTTTTACCAGGGATTTGAAAAGCGGCTGTCGCACGCCGAAGAAGAAATGAAGGAAGTCGAAATCAAGGATGAGCCGGCCGGCGAGGATTGCGAGAAATGTGGACATGAAATGGTCTATAAAATGGGTCGTTTCGGAAAGTTCATGGCTTGCTCGAATTTCCCTGAGTGCCGGAACACGAAGGCGATCGTCAAAGAAATCGGCGTCAAATGCCCGACATGTAAAGTAGGCAATGTAGTCGAGCGGAAAAGCAAAAAACGCCGCGTCTTTTACGGCTGCGACCGCTATCCGGAATGCGACTTTATTTCATGGGATAAGCCGATTGCCAGACCGTGTCCGAAATGCGGCAAAATGCTGGTGGAGAAGAAAACGAAAAACGGCGTTCATGTGGAATGCTCGGCTTGCGATTATAAAGAGGAAGCCAATTAGCGTTTAGCATTCGGTGATCGCCTGACTCGCGGACGTGAAAAAACATAAAAAGCAAAATAGTTGAAAAAAAGACCGGCTCGTATTATGATGGTAGTCGGATAAGAGACAATAGCCTTCACCTTTACGGTGAAGGCATTTCTACTGTTTGTAAAGCAAGTTGGAGGGATTAGACGACGTGACACAACAACATGTAAACGTAATAGGAGCGGGGCTGGCCGGCAGTGAAGCGGCCTGGCAGCTGGCGAAACGCGGCATTCAGGTTCATCTTTATGAAATGCGCCCGGTGAAGCAGACGCCCGCCCATCATACAGATAAATTTGCCGAACTCGTTTGCAGCAATTCTTTACGTGGCAATTCATTAACAAATGCCGTCGGCGTGCTGAAGGAAGAAATGCGGCAGCTTGATTCCGTCATCATTCGTTCCGCCGATGACGCGTCCGTTCCGGCAGGAGGAGCGCTTGCTGTTGATCGCCATGAGTTTGCCGGAGCGGTGACCAAGCAGGTGAAGCACCATCCGAATGTAACGGTATTTACCGAAGAGGTGACCGCGATTCCGGAAGGGCCGACGATTATCGCGACAGGTCCATTAACGTCGCCTGGGCTTTCCGCTGAATTAAAAGCATTAACGGGCGAGGAGTATTTATACTTTTATGATGCGGCAGCGCCCATTATTGAAACAGATTCCATTGATATGGACAAAGTCTATTTGAAATCGCGCTACGACAAAGGGGAAGCGGCTTATGTAAACTGCCCGATGACCGAGGAAGAGTTCGATCGCTTTTATGAAGCACTCATTTCAGCAGAAACGGTGCCGTTAAAAGAATTTGAAAAAGAAATCTTTTTTGAAGGCTGTATGCCGATTGAAGTCATGGCGAAGCGCGGACGGAAGACGATGCTTTTTGGGCCGATGAAACCGGTTGGACTTGAACATCCGGAAACAGGAAAGCGTCCGTTCGCCGTCGTCCAGCTGAGACAGGATAATTCATCTGGAACGTTATACAACATTGTCGGCTTTCAGACACATTTGAAATGGGGACCGCAGAAGGAAGTCATTCGCCTGATTCCCGGTTTGGAAAATGCGGAAATCGTCCGCTACGGCGTCATGCACCGCAATACGTTTATTAATTCGCCTAATTTGCTTGAGCCGACTTATCAATACAGGAAGCGCGACGATTTATTTTTCGCCGGGCAAATCACTGGTGTTGAAGGCTATGTAGAATCGGCGGCGGCCGGATTAATTGCCGGGATCAACGCTGCGCGCTATGTCCAGCAGCAGGATTTACTGACATTTCCTGATGAAACGGTTATCGGCAGTATGGCCGGCTATATTACAACGGCCAACGCCAAAAATTTTCAGCCGATGAATGCGAATTTTGGTTTACTTCCGCCATTAGAGGTAAAAATTAAGAATAAACAGGAACGATACGAGCAACTGGCTAAGCGCGCATTGGGCACAATTCAGAATTTTGTGAAAAAAATGTAAACATCGTTGTCAGGGCTACTAAATCATGTTAGAATTTAGTAGCTCTAGAGGCGAGAGGGGTGTTTTGTGTTGGGAAAGCAGTCCTGGCTCGAGCAATTTGTCGTCTATTTGCAAATGGAAAAAAACAGCTCCTTACATACGATTCGGAGTTATAAGCGGGATATTGATGATTTTTATCAGTTTATGAAAGCAAGGGGTGTGCTGGACTTCCCCGCGGTGACAAGAGCTGATGTTCGCGCTTATTTAACGATGCTATATGAGAAGAACTATGCAAGAAAAACGGTATCACGGAAAATTTCTGCATTAAGAAGCCTCTATAATTTTCACATGCGTGAAAAGCGTGTGTCGGAGAATGTCTTTTCCACTGTATTCCTTCCCAAAAACGAAGGTCGGCTGCCGACTTTCCTCTATGAAGAAGAAATCCAGGAATTATTTTATTCCTTACAGGGTAATGAGCCGCTCGATCAACGCGACCGTGCCTTGCTGGAACTGTTGTATGCGACTGGAATGCGCGTGAGTGAATGTGCAGGTCTCACCGTCCAGGATCTTGACCTGTCGATTGGTACGGTGCTTGTCCATGGGAAAGGACGGAAAGAACGCTATCTCCCTGTCGGTTCTTTCGCTCTTGAAGCGATTGAGCGCTATATGGAGGGTGGACGGAAGAAGCTGGAAAAAAGGACGTCACCCGACGCGCTTTTTCTCAATTACAAAGGTGGTCAGCTGACGGACCGCAGCATTCGGACGATTGTTAAAAAACGGATGGAACAGGCCGCTCAGCATAAGCATTTGCGCCCGCATGACATCCGCCATTCCTTCGCGACTCATTTGCTTAATAATGGCGCTGATTTACGGGTTGTGCAAGAGCTGCTTGGTCATGAGCATCTGTCCACAACGCAAATGTACACGCATGTAACGAAGGAACGGTTGCGGCATGTCTATCAGGCGCATCATCCTCGGGCTTAAGTAAATAGAAGAAGGAGGAAGGACATGAGTCAATTCCATGCAACGACGATTTTTGCGATTCAGCACAACGGCTCCTGCGCGATGGCGGGTGACGGTCAGGTGACGTTTGGAAATGCTGTTGTGATGAAGCATACAGCGAGAAAAGTGCGGACGATTTATCAGGGAAAGGTGCTGGCGGGATTTGCTGGCTCAGTCGCTGATGCTTTTACGTTGTTTGAAAAATTCGAATCCAGGTTAGAAGAGTATAACGGGAATTTGCAGCGGGCCGCTGTGGAAGTTGCAAAAGAATGGCGAAGTGACAAAGTGCTAAGACGACTTGAAGCGATGCTGATTGTGATGAATCAAGATCATCTTCTGCTCGTTTCAGGAACGGGTGAAGTCATTGAGCCCGATGACGGCATTCTGGCGATCGGTTCTGGCGGGAACTATGCATTGGCGGCTGGACGCGCGCTAAAAAAGCATGCTCCGGCAATGTCCGCCAAGGAAATTGCCACTGCCGCGCTTGAGACAGCAGGTGACATCTGCGTCTACACAAATGACAACGTCGTCGTTGAAGAACTAAGCTGAGCCGAAAGCAATTAATTCCCAATGGAGAGTGATCGTTATGAAAACAGCCCTTACCCCACGCGAAATTGTTGAACGTCTTAATCAATTTATCGTCGGACAGGAGCAGGCGAAAAAGTCGGTTGCCATTGCCCTCCGGAATCGCTATCGCCGCAGCTTGCTTGACGACAAAATAAAAGACGAAGTCACCCCGAAGAATATTTTAATGATTGGGCCAACTGGAGTTGGGAAAACGGAAATCGCCCGGCGGCTCGCCAAGCTGGTCGGCGCTCCATTTGTCAAAGTGGAGGCCACGAAATTCACGGAAGTGGGCTATGTCGGGCGCGATGTCGAGTCGATGGTAAGAGACCTCGTCGAAACGAGCGTCCGCATCGTCAAGGCGGAAAAAATGGCTGCTGTCCGTTCCCAGGCAGAAGAGCAGGCGAATCAGCGAATCGTTGATTTGCTCGTCCCTTCGAAAAAAAAGCAGTCAACGTATAAGAATCCTTTTGAAATGTTGTTCGGTCAGCAGGAAGCAGAGCAGCCTGTTGAACAGGAGTCATCGCAGGAAAACACGAGAGAGCAGCAGCGTCGTCAGCTCGCTCACCAGCTTGCCTTAGGGGAGCTGGAGGATCGGATGGTGACGATCGAGGTGGAAGAGCAGTCGCAAAGCTTTATGGATATGTTTCAAGGAGCCGGCATGGAACAGATGGGAATGAACATGCAGGAAATGCTTGGCGGGATGCTGCCGAAGAAGCGCAAAAAAAGACGGCTGCCGATCTCCGACGCGCGTAAAGTGCTGACGGAAGAAGAAGCACAGAAGCTGATTGACATGGATGAGGTGACGCAGGAGGCTGTCGACAAAGCCGAACAGCTCGGTATCATCTTCATTGATGAAATTGATAAGGTCGTCGGCAAAGGTCAGCAATCAGCTGATGTTTCACGCGAGGGCGTTCAGCGCGACATCCTTCCCATTGTCGAAGGCTCGACGATCGTGACTAAATACGGCCCGGTGAAAACGGATCATATTCTTTTTATCGGGGCGGGGGCCTTTCATATCGCCAAGCCATCTGATTTGATTCCGGAGCTTCAGGGTCGCTTTCCAATCCGGGTCGAGCTGGCGAATCTAACAGTTGATGATTTTGTCCGGATTATGGTCGAGCCAAATAATGCGCTCATCAAGCAATATTGTGCGCTTCTTGAAACAGAAGGTATAAAAATCAAATTTTCTGACGAAGCTGTTCGTAAGATTGCGACTATTGCTACAGAGGTTAACCAGGAGACGGAAAATATCGGCGCGAGACGGTTGCATACGCTGCTAGAACGCCTGCTGGAGGATTTATCGTTCGAAGCTCCTGATATTACGTTGGAAGAAATCGTGATCACGCCAGAATACGTCGACGAAAAACTAGTATCTATTGCCAAGAATCGAGATTTAAGTCAATACATTTTGTAAAACAAATAGGAGGAGAGAACAAAAATGAATTTATTATCAAGGACAAGGAAAATCAACGAAATGTTACAAAAGTCAGGAGGGCAGCACGTCAGCTTCCGGGCGATGGCGGAGACGCTTCGCGATACGATTAGCTGCAATATTTTTGTGCTTAGCAGACGCGGGAAAGTGCTCGGCTATGCGATCAAGCAGGAAATTGAAAATGAGCGTATGAAAAAGATGCTTGAAGACAGACGCTTTCCGGAAGAGTACACAGACAATCTCTTTAAAATTGAAGAGACTTCTGCGAATTTGGATATCGACAGTGAATTCACGGCGTTTCCTGTTGAAAATAAAGACCTGTTTCAAAGCGGCTTAACGACAATTGTGCCGATTCAAGGCGGAGGCCAGCGTCTTGGTACGTTAATCCTGGCGCGCTTGCATGAGTCTTTCAGCGATGATGACTTAATCCTTGCTGAATATGGAGCAACGGTAGTCGGGATTGAAATTTTGCATGAGAAAACCCAGGAAATTGAAGAGGAAGCGAGAAGCAAGGCGGTTGTGCAAATGGCGATCAGCTCGCTTTCATACAGCGAATTGGAGGCTGTTGAGCATATTTTCCACGAGCTGGATGGCAAGGAAGGCTTACTTGTTGCCAGTAAAATTGCCGATCGCGTCGGCATCACCCGCTCGGTAATCGTTAACGCTCTCCGCAAGCTGGAAAGCGCCGGTGTGATTGAATCCCGCTCTCTTGGCATGAAAGGAACCTATATCAAAGTATTAAATGATAAGTTCCTCCTGGAGCTTGAAAAGTTAAAAGCAAAATAAGAGTAAGAAGAGTATACGGCAAAAGCGGAATTTGCTTTTGCGCAAGGCTTGTCATCCCGGAGCGCTTTCGGAACGGTCGAAAAGTTTCCGAACAGCAAAACAGGAAGCGTCATTATTAAGAACGTGGCGGTTCCGCTCCTTGCTTAGAGGCACGAGCAAAAGGTAAAAAAACAACCTTTTGACCGTGCCTTTTTTTGTATTCAGTTTGAAACGAGTTGTCACTGTTATCATCAGGATGAGGCGCAATGACTGAAAGGAGACAGAACAAAGAAGGCGAAATGGATGATTTTCGCAATTTTATAGGATTTTTTGGCAGATTTTTTCTGTATTGTATAGCCTGAACGTAACAAATATGATACAAATATTACATCGCTGTTAAAACAGTGGTTTTTTTGTTGTATTTTGTTCGTTATCTAAAAATTCATATAAGTTCTTGCTAAAATAGTGCGTTTGTGTCGGTATTTGTACTATAATGTAGATTATGGCTGATAGTTTTTGTATAGTTTTGCGACAAAAGTCCACAATTCTCTCTAGTTCTTTTATATCGAATTTCCTATTATTACAAACGGTATTAGACTTTTCCTGTGACTTTGTTTACAATTTCATTGAGAGCTTATGTGAAAATATGAATAATTCTATAAGATACTGTCGAAAGGTGGAATAATAGATGGATCTTTTTGGGGGCTCGACGTTCAGAGTGCTTGAGCGCGGGCTTGATGGAGCTCAGTTAAGACAAAATGCAATTTCGCAAAACATCGCCAACGTCGACACACCTTATTACAAGGCGAAGGATGTTTCTTTTAAGGAGACATTGCAGCAGGCGATGAATGAACCGAAACTAAAGGCTTATCGAACGAATGAAAAGCATCTTGAATTCTCTTCGACAAGCACGGGGCCTGTCATTGAGACAACACGAAATACGATGTACAACCATAACCAGAATAATGTCGATATTGATCTGGAAATGGCGGAATTGGCGAAAAACCAAATTTATTACAATGCTCTAATCGACAGAATGAATGGCCGCTTCTCAAGCTTGCAAACTGTCATCAGAGGAGGAAGTTAATCATGAGTATATTTCACGGCCTTAATACGAGCGCCTCAGCTTTGACCTCACAGCGGCTGCGTATGGATGTCATTTCGGCCAATATGGCAAATGCTGAATCAACGAGAGCGAGAATGGTAGATGGGGAATGGGAGCCGTACCGGCGGAAGATGGTCGTCATGCAGCCGAATGAAAAACAGCCATTCTCGGCTTTTTTGCACCAGGCGATGGGGCGTTCGACAAATTCCGAAGTCGGCAATGGGGTAAAGGTCTCTGCTATTGTCGATGACCAGACGCCGTTTAAGGAAATGTATGATCCGGAGCATCCCGATGCCAACGAAGAAGGATACGTTCAACTGCCAAATGTTGATCCGCTCAGGGAAATGGTCGATTTGATGAGTGCGACACGGTCTTATGAAGCGAATGTGACCACGTTGAACGCCTCAAAAAACATGCTGCTTAAAGCACTGGAAATTGGAAGATAGGAGGGATAAAAGTTGGATATTAAAATAGGACAATCGCCATTTGTCATTCAAAGCGGGTTGCATACTCAAAATGGCCAGAGAATGTCAGCAGGGGAAGCCCACCAGTCTTTTAAAACGGCTTTGAATGAAGCGATTGAGAATGTGAACAGCCTGCAACAAGAATCTGCGCAAAAAACGGAAAAGCTGGCAAGCGGTGAAATCGATGATCTTCATGATGTGATGATTACGGGTCAAAAAGCAAGTATTACGTTACAAGCAACGGTAGAGGTTCGGAATAAAGTGATTGAAGCATACCAAGAAATTATGAGAATGCAAGTGTAATGCTGTGTACTTGTTCTGTTTTAGTCTCACGGTAGTTGTTGGATGTAGGAGGGCACATGAACGAGAAACTATCAATATATAAACAACGAATAACAGAATTTTGGACCGGGCGTTCTCGCATGCAGAAAGGGATAATAGCTGGTTCTACCCTAGGTATTATTGCATTAATTATTCTTTTTACATTCTTAGGGACGAGAACAAGCTATCAACCTCTTTATAGTAATCTGACGCTTCAGGAAACAGGACAGATTAAAGAAACGTTAGATGCGAGAGGGATTTCTTCGACAATTTCCGATAATGGAACGACGATCCTTGTCCCTGAAACGCAAGTGGACGCATTAAAGGTCGAATTGGCTGCGGAAGGGCTGCCGCGAAGTGGAAGTATTGATTATTCCTTCTTTCAGGAGCAGATGGGCTTCGGGATGACCGACAATGAATTTTCGGTCATGGAAAGAGCGGCAATGCAGACAGAACTGGCTGAGCTGATCCGCAATGTAAATGGGGTTAACCAGGCTAGGGTGATGATTACGATTCCGGAAGATAATGTTTGGGCAAATGACCCGCAGGAATTCGCGACGGCTGCTGTGGTGCTCGATTTGGCACCAGGCTATCAGCTGGAACAGGGCCAGGTAAATGCCTTGTTTCATCTAGTTTCAAAGAGTGTGCCGAATCTCCCTATAGATAATATCGTCATTTCGGATCAAATGTTTAACGATTATGTTTATGAAAATGCAGAAGGAAGTAATACGACTCTAACAGCCTATGAACAGCAGCGTTCGATTCAGCGGGATATTGAACGCGATTTGACGCGCAATCTGCAGCAAATGCTCGGAACAATGGTCGGGCGGGATAAAGTTTTAATATCAGTCTCAACCGATATTGATTTCACGCAGGAGAACCGGACCGAAGCGTTGGTTGAGCCGGTGGATCCAGAGAACATGGAAGGCTTGACGGTCAGCCTGGAGCGGATTGAAGAGGCGTACAGTGGCGAAGGAGCAGTGGAAGGCGGAGTCGCCGGAGTCGGCGATGAAATTCCAAACTTTCCAGGCGGAGTCGCTCAAGGTCCATCCGAATGGGAGCGGGCAGAGGAACGGATTAACAATGAAGTGAATCGAATCAACCGCGATATCGTGGAAAGTCCTTATAAAATTCGTGATTTAGGCATTCAGGTTATGGTTGAACCTCCTGAAGGAATGGAAGAGCTGCCGCAACAGCAGCTTGATGACATTCAGCAAATATTAGGAACGATTGTAAGAACGAGCATTTCCGGGGTTTATGCTGATGAACTCACCGAGGATGACCTTAATGAAAAGATTGTAGTGGCTTCAAGGCCGTTTGATGGCAAGATTGAGCTTGAGCCGGAGCCGGCGACAGTGATTCCAGTTTGGCTTTATGTTGTTGGCGGAGTATTGATCGCCGTTATTCTACTTCTTCTCTTCCTATTACTAAGAAGACGTAATCAAGTAACGGAGGAAGAAGAGGAATTTTCAATTGAAGAAGCCATTGAAGAAGTTCCTGATTTACCGGATGAAGAAACCGGAATTTCCGCGACGAAGCGCAAGCAGCTTGAAAAGATGGCAAGAGAGAAACCGGAAGACTTTTCGAAATTATTACGAACATGGCTTTCAGAAGATTAACATTAGGAGGGAGAACGAATGGCTACTGCGGCAAAAAAAGAATTAAACGGAAGACAAAAAGCAGCAATTCTCCTCATCTCCTTAGGGCCTGATGTATCTGCCCAGGTATATAAGCACCTTACAGAAGAAGAAATCGAACAGCTCACGCTTGAGATTGCTAATGTGCGCAAGGTCGACAGTGAGATGAAGGAAGACATTCTGGAGCAGTTTCATTCCTTGGTGCTGGCCCAGGACTATATTGCCCAAGGCGGAATTGGCTACGCCAAAAGCATTTTAGAAAAAGCGCTCGGGGAAGAAAATGCGATGGACATCATTAACCGCCTTACCTCGACTTTACAGGTGAGACCATTTGATTTCGCGCGCAAGTCTGACCCTTCGCAGATTTTGAATTTTATCCAAAATGAGCACCCGCAAACGATTGCTTTAATTTTGGCTTATTTGGAATCCGTGCAGGCCGGGCAAATCTTATCCGAACTTCCGCAGGAGGTTCAGGCTGATGTAGCGAGAAGAATCGCCTTAATGGACAGCACGTCACCGGAAATTGTTAATGAAGTCGAATCGATTCTTGAACAGAAGCTGTCATCCACACTGACGCAGGATTATACGGATGCCGGCGGTATTGAGGCAGTCGTCGAAGTGCTTAACGGCGTTGACCGCAGCACGGAACGAACGATCCTCGATGCACTGGAAATTCAGGATCCGGAGCTTGCCGAAGAAATCAAAAAGCGGATGTTTGTCTTTGAAGATATTGTTACGCTTGATAACCGTTCGATTCAGCGTGTCATCCGCGACGTCGAGAATGAAGATTTGCAGCTGTCGCTTAAAGTGGCAAGCGAAGAAGTTAAAGAAGTTGTCTTTAACAATATGTCGCAGCGAATGGCTGAAACCTTCAAGGATGAAATGGAATATATGGGTCCTGTTCGTCTTCGCGACGTCGAAGAAGCGCAATCAAGAATCGTCGCTGTTATTCGACGTTTAGAAGAAGCTGGTGAAATCGTCGTTGCCCGCGGGGGAGACGATGTTATTGTCTAGGGTTATTAAGTCACATAACACTATACCCGCATCGGAACAAAGTAAAACCATTTCAATAAAAAAACTTTTTCAAGAAGATGGGCCGGCAGTAGAAGAAAGCGAAGCGGATAACGAGCTGACAAAACAGCGAAGCGCGGCTGAGCTTGAAAAGGAAATGGAGCAAAAGCTTTCGCAGGCAGAGAGCAAGGCGAGGCAAACTGTCGCTGAAGCAGATGATTATGCGGAGCAGGTCCGCAGCCAGATCGAAGCAGAGAGGCAGCAGGCTGAACAGCAGCTGCAGGAAGCATTTGAGGAAGCGCGTCAGCAGGGCTATAACGCCGGCTTTTCAGAAGGTCAGGAGGCAGGTAGGCAGACGTACGATGGATTCATTACCGAGGCTCAGGAAATTATCGCCAGTTCGCAGGCGGATTATGCGCGGACGATTGAGTCGGCTGAGCCGGTGATGATTGATTTAGCCGTCGCTCTCGCGCAGCGGATTCTCGGCAAAAAGCTTGAAGAGGATCATGAGAACTGGGCGGCTCTGCTTAAGCAGGTGATGCTCGAAGTAAGGGAGCATGAGCATGTGAAAATTTATGTGCACCCGCACTGGTATACCCATACGCTGCAGCAAAAAGCAGAGCTTGAGCAGCTGCTCAGCCATACCGAACAGCTGTATATTTACCCGGATTCCGGGTTGCCGGAAAACGGCTGTGTCGTTGAATCAAAATATGGCCGGATTGACGCGACGCTTGATCGGCAGCTGGAGCAATTAAAGGTTCAACTGTTGGAAAAGTGGAAGGAGGGCCCAGATGAGCGTGCAGGAGCTGATTGAGGATATTCCTTTCTTATCCCCCTATAAATGGTACGGCAAGGTGACGAGAGTCGTCGGATTAACGATTGAGTCAAAAGGTCCACAGGCCTCCATCGGCGATCTTTGTTACATCATCGTCGGCCGGGCAAAAAAAATAAAAGTTAAGGCCGAGGTCGTCGGCTTCCGGGATGAATTTGTCCTGCTGATGCCGTTAAACGGGACGACGGAAATCGCTCCGGGCAGCTTAGTTGAAGCGACCGGGAAACCGTTGGAAATCAAGGTCGGTTCCGGCTTGATCGGAAGCGTGATTGACGGCTGCGGCGAACCATTGTCGAAAGAACAGCTGCCGAAAGGACTGCGCCCGTTTCCAACTGATAATGACCCTCCAAATCCGCTGGCTCGTCCAAGAATCGAAGAGAAAATGTCGCTTGGAGTCCGGGCGATTGATGCGCTGTTTACGGTCGGCAAGGGACAGAGAATCGGGATTTTTGCCGGGAGCGGGGTCGGAAAAAGTACGTTGCTGGCGATGCTTGCGAAAAATTCAGCGGCCGATTTAAATGTCATAGCTTTAATTGGTGAACGGGGCCGGGAAGTGAAGGATTTCATTGAACGCGACCTCGGTGAGGAAGGTTTGAAGAAAACGATTTTAGTCGTCGCCACTTCAGACCAGCCGGCGTTAATGCGGATCAAAGGGGCGATGACGGCCACCGCTGTTGCTGAATACTTTCGCAACCAGGGGCTCGATGTCAACTTAATGATGGATTCGGTCACCCGCTTTGCGATGGCTCAACGCGAAATCGGCTTAGCTGTGGGAGAGCCGCCGACATCAAAAGGATACACACCGTCGGTTTTTGCGATGCTGCCGAAGCTGCTTGAGCGCTCCGGTACAGCGAAAAAAGGCAGTATAACCGCCTTTTATACCGTCCTAGTCGATGGCGATGATATGAATGAACCGATTGCCGATGCTGTAAGAGGGATTTTAGACGGGCATCTAGTGTTGGATCGGAAGCTGGCGAATAAAGGGCAGTTCCCGGCGATCAATGTTTTAAAAAGCATCAGCCGGGTGATGGCCGATATTGTTGACGACAGGCACCGTGCCGCAGCTGAGAGGCTTCGCCAAAGTTTGGCCGTCTACGATGACACCGAGGATTTAATTAATATCGGGGCGTACAAGCGCGGCTCTTCTGCTGAAATCGATCAGGCGATTGCGATCTATCCAAAGATCATTGCTTTTTTAAAGCAAAGTACTGAGGAAAGCACTTCAATTGACGAAGCGGTTGAGCGATTGATCAACGAATTTGGAAGAGGTGGCGACTAATGTCATTCCAGTTTGCCTTGCAAAAGGTGATGGAGCTGAAGGAACGGGAAAAGCATAATGTCCAGGCAGAGTATGAACAGGCCGTTGCTTCTTTTGAATCGGTGGCGACGGAGCTTTATGAAATGCTCAAGCGAAAAGAAGAGCTGGAAGAAAGTGCCCGCTCTCAAATCGCGAATGGAACATCGATTTACGCCTTGCAGCAGCAGCAGTCAAAGCTTTTAAGACTGCAGCAGGAAATCCAGAAGCAGCAGCGTCATACCCAGCTGGCAAGAGAAAAAATGAACCGGAAAAAGCAGGATTTGATGAGCCGCTCCATCGAGTTTAAAAAGTATGAAAAGATGAAGCAGGTCAAGCAGGATCAATATGAAGAGGAAGCGAAACGGCTTGAATTACAACAGATGGATGAACTTTCCATTCGTTTATATGCCAACGTAAAAGTTAGGTGAGGATATGACTGACAAAGAAAAATCCTATAGCAAAATTCAATGGTTCTTTCTAGTGATTTTTATTCCGATTGTGTTCACGGCAATATTGGCAGGGGTCATTTTATCGCTTCTCGGTGTCAACGTCATCGAAAAAGCAAAGGATGTCGCGGCAAATGTACCGTTCGTTGCTGATTATGTTGCTCCTGAAGAGGAGGAAGAGCCGGTTGATGTCGCTGCTTTTGAACAGGCGATTGCCGAACAGCAGGCGGAAGTGGAGCGGCTGCAAAGCGAGCTGACGAGAAAAGAAGAAGAAATCAGCGAACTGGAACGGGAGCTTGCCCAGCTTGAGGAAAGCCAAACGATTGAACGGGAGCTGGCAGCGAGGGAAGAGCAGGAGCTGGAAAATATCGCGCAAACCTATGAGGCGATGTCTGCAAAAAATGCCGCAGCAATTATTTCGGATTTACCAATTGAGGAAGCGCTCCTCCATATTTCACAAGTTTCCATCGATGTCCGGGCCGACATTTTAGGAAAGATGGACAGCGAACTGGCCGCGGATCTGATGAGCCGGCTTGCTAATTCATAAGGCTAACTTTATTGAAAGGAGGTGAAACGATGAACCCGATTATGATGGTGGCAAATACATTGCCTGCCCAAGGATCGCAAAGCGCTGGCAAAGGACAAGCGCCAATGTCCGCTGATGTATCTTTTTTACAATTGCTTGGTGGGTTACTATCAGAGGATACGGTCAAGACATTGGCAACGGAAATAAGCAGTGAAGAGCAGGAACAAGCGGCAACCGAACTGTTGCTTGAATTGATTCAGCTTTTCAAAGAGGGCGGTCTTGAACTGAATCCAGACATGCTCGAAGGAAAAGAAGCAAAGCAGCTGTTCCATCTCCTTCCCATTGAATGGCAAGCGGATGTTGAACATCTTCTTTCTTTGGAAAATGAGGATGCCCAGCTGGCCGAGCTGATTAGCTGGCCTGAAGAACAGCAGGCATTATTCGTCTTATTGGCAGCTGTCCAACAGGAGAGTGCGGTAGGTGCGCCGCAAGCGAAAAGTCAAGAACAGGCAAATGTGCTTCAGCATCTTCTGCCAAGACTGTTTCCCGGCTTTTCTCTGCAACCTAAGCAAGGGCAAAGCAACATTGGTTTATTGGAGGAAGTAGTCAAGCATCTTGAGTTTAAGCTTCAGGGAATGCCGAGGACTGCAATAGAGCCGAAAGCATTTTTAGAGGCGATTACGGCAAAATCAACGTCCATGCAGCAGCTGCCTCAGCCGTTTTCAATGCCGGTTACTGCTGAGACGACAAACAGTCCGTCCACGCAGCAACCATTTGGTCAGCGGCCTGTTGTAAGCGAAGCATCAAGCCCGAACAGCGGTCTGACTTTACTTCAGACTGGAATTGAGCAGACGATGACAAAGGCCGAGCAAGCGACGATTCACATTGGTGACAAATTGCCGCGTGACGTTCAGCAGCAGCAGTTTTTAAGGCAGTTCCAAATGATTCTCCAGCGCGGGGCTCTTACGCAAAATCAGCAGGGAATGCAAACCTTTTCGGTTAAGCTGTATCCCGAGCATTTAGGCAGACTTGATATTCAGCTCGTGCAAATGGAAGGCTCCATTGTCGCAAAGATCATGACCGGCTCGACGGCGACACGCGAACTGATCGAAGCGCAACTGGCCCAACTGCGGCAAGCTTTTGCACAGCAGCAGATTACAGTAGAGCGGATTGAAGTGACGGAACAATATTTGCAAAAGGATCGTGATCAGTCTTCAAATGAGCGTGGCGAAGAGCAGGCGAACGAGAATCAGCCTGAACAGGGTGAAGACGAAGCGGCTGCATTTGAGGATGTACTAAGCGAGTTAACTTTTAATGAACAGGTGTAGGTGATAATGATGACGACGATTTCGGAAAGCTATATGCTGCCAAATCAGCAAAAGCAGACAACACAGCAGCAAAATCAAGACATTCTGGGCAAGGATGATTTCCTGAAAATCCTCATTACGCAGCTGCAAAATCAAGACCCGTCCAATCCGATGGATGACCGTGAATTCATCGCGCAAATGGCGCAATTCTCCACCCTTGAGCAAATGACGAATATGAACAACTCAATTCAAAAATTTGTCAATTTGCAAACGAGCCAAAGCTTAGTGCAGCACAGTGAGCTGATTGGCAAAAAAGTAACGTGGATGAGAATTGTCGATGTCGATGAATACCGTCAAGATATTGAGTATCTTGATAATACGGTTCAAGCCGTCCGGCTCGAATTGGATGGACAAATTCGCATTCAGCTTGATGACGGACGCTGGATCAGCAACGAACAAATTTACCAGGTGAGTCAGAAAAATGAGCCGGTAGAGCCAAATCCGGACGAGGAAACGGATCCGGAAGAAGATCCGGTAGAGGTACCTGAAGAAAACGAAGAGCCGGGTGACCAATAAAGGAAGTGAGCAACGATGGATCCAAGGATTCAGAGCCATGCATTACAAAGTCTTCCTAAACCTGCGCGTCAAGTAGCACAAAGACCCGTTCAGCAGCCAGGCAGCTTCCAGCAGCTTTTGCAAACGGAATTACAGACACCGGCTGAATTAAAAATCAGCAAGCACGCCCAGCAGCGAATGGATACACGCGGAATTGAGATTTCCACCGAACAGTGGATGGCGATTCACGATAAGGTGAAGGAAGCGAAGGCTAAGGGAGTTAACGACTCACTTGTGCTAACGAGTGACGCCGCTCTTGTCGTCAGCGCGAAAAACAACACCGTCATCACCGTGCTCGACCGGGAGGAAGCGAAGTCACAAATTTTTACGAACATTAATGGAACGATTGTGATCGATTAAAGGCTGGACCCGCAAAGGGAGGCCTCACACACTGCCGACTGACAGAGGCAGCTACTAAAGGAGGAAAAATCAGTATGCTACGTTCAATGTACTCAGGAATTTCAGGTATGCGCAACATGCAAACAAAGCTTGACGTCATCGGCAACAACATCGCCAACGTCAACACATTCGGCTTTAAAAAAGGAAGAACGACGTTTCAGGATTTAGTCAGCCAGCAGCTCGCCGGCGCGACAGCACCTGATGGTAATAATAGTGGTGGAGTCAATGCCCGCCAAGTAGGGCTTGGAATGCAGCTAGCTTCTATCGACACGCTTCATACACAAGGCAGCTTGCAAAATACGAACCGTGAGCTTGATTTAGGGATTTCAGGGGATGGATACTTTGTAGTTTCAGACGGTGATACATTATTTTATACGAGAGCAGGGAACTTTTACCTCGATTCTGAGGGAAATTTGGTTAACTCACAGGGATTGCAGGTTCGTCAAGTTGACGATGAAGACTCAATAGGTAACCCTATTAACTTTGCTGATCTTCTTGGAGAGGATCGGGATGACTGGATTGATTATATTGAAAGCTTTAGTATCGGAGCAGATGGTAGCATTAATATTATCAATAGCGATGGTGAACTTGAAGACATAGATGCTCAAATCGCTCTCGCTAAATTCAGTAACTCTGAAGGGCTGCAAAAAGCAGGAAATAATCTTTATACAGTCTCTGCTAATAGCGGTGATCCACGCTATTATGCTCCCGGAACTAACGGCGCCGGCGAGCTCGTAGCCGGGACGCTTGAAATGTCCAATGTTGATCTGTCTGAGGAGTTTACTGAGATGATCGTGGCGCAGCGCGGGTTTCAGGCGAATACGCGGATCATTACGACATCTGATGAGATTTTGCAAGAGCTTGTTAACCTGAAGCGATAACCTGACATAGAATCTACTAATCAAGGAGGTTGGAGCCAGGAGCGAATGCCTGGCTCTCCCATAACATAATGATTGAATTAATTCGTTTAAATGGTCATCCGTTTTTGTTGAATGCGACGCTTATTGAGCAAATCGAGGCCTTGCCGGATACAACGATTACGTTACAAAGCGGAAAGAAAATAGTCGTGCGCAATGATATTGAAGATGTCAAAGCACGTGTCAATGAGCAGTTTGCGCAAATCGGGCTGCTGGCGAATAGAGATAGAGATGTGGAGGGTTCCTGATTGTTTAAGAATAAGCTAGTGAACATTATGCTCATTATATTAGTTGCCCTGACGCTGGTCGGTGTGGTGGCCTTCGTCCTTGTTAATCATTTTACGAATCAGCCTGATCCGTATGCTCCGCCGACGATTGACGAAATTATCTCCCAATCGTATGAAACGGAGGAAATTACAACGAACTTATTATCCGATGATTTTATCCGGGCTTCCTTTATGATTCATGTAACAAATAAACGAGCACTTGACGAAATCCAAAAGCGTGATTTTCAGGTAAACAATATTTTACTGCGTGCTCTTTCAGGAATGCGCTCCTCTGATCTGGCAGGTCCTGAAGGAATTGAAGCATTTGAGGAGGCTGTCCGCGATCAGCTCAATGAGCTGATGCAGGAAGGGCAAGTCATTCAAGTGTATACAACAAGCTGGGTCATTCAATAATTTTGTGGTGTATTTGAGATTGAGAGGTGAGGTTCTTGGCTGATGTTCTATCACAAGGGGAAATAGATGCTCTGTTATCGGCTATTTCCACGGGACAAATGGATGCTGATGAACTAAAAAAAGAAGAAACCGAGAAAAAAGTCAAAGTCTATGATTTTAAGCGCGCGCTGCGATTTTCAAAGGATCAGATTCGGAGTTTATCACGAATTCACGAGAATTTCGCCCGGTTGCTTACGACTTATTTCTCCGCCCAATTACGGACCTATGTCCAAATTACAGTGACATCAGTTGATCAGCTGCCATATGAAGAATTCATCAGGTCGATTCCAAAGATGACGATCCTCAATGTGTTTGAGCCTTATCCGCTCGATGGTCGACTGTTAATGGAAGTGAATCCGAATATTGCGTATGCGATGCTGGATCGTTTATTGGGAGGCAAGGGTGACAGTATTAACAAAGTGGAAAACCTGACAGAAATTGAGACGAGAATCATGTCTCAGCTGTTTCAACGAACGTTGGACAGCTTCCAGGATGCCTGGAGCTCTGTGATCGAGCTTGAACCGGTCATGGAAGAGATTGAAGTGAATCCCCAATTTTTACAGATGGTTTCTCCGAATGAGACGGTCGTCGTCATTTCCCTGTCGACAACGATCGGGGAGACATCAGGAATGATTAATATTTGTCTTCCTCATGTGGTACTAGAAGAAATTTTACCGAAGTTATCGGTTCATTACTGGATGCAGGAAAAGAAGAAACAGCGCGCTCCTGGTGAAGTGCTGACGATTGAACGGACACTGAACCGGGCACCATTGCTTGTTCAGGCGGAGCTGGGCACATCCGAAATCTCCATTCAGGAGTTTCTGCATTTAGGAATCGGGGATGTCATTGAATTGGATCAATCGATTCATGAACCGCTTCTTGTGAAGGTCGGGGGAGAGCATAAATATTACGCCCAACCCGGTAAAATGAAAAATCAAGTGGCTGTGCAAGTCACGGAATTGATTGAGGAGGCTGAAGAGAATGAATGATGATATGCTTTCCCAAGAGGAGATAAATGAATTGCTGAAAGGCGTTACGCAGGAAGATGAGGCTGATGAGCCGACAGACGGCGATGACGAATTACGTGTAGCCGATTATATTTCTGATATCGAGAAAGACGCCCTTGGTGAAATTGGTAACATTTCATTTGGAAGTGCCGCTACGGCATTGTCTACGTTATTAAGTCAAAAAGTTGATATTACGACACCGGAGCTTTCCTTGATTTTGAAAGAAAAACTGGAAAAGGAATTTCCGCAGCCCCATGTGGCGATCCATGTTCAGTATACTGAAGGCTTCCAAGGTGTGAACTTACTTGTGATTAAGACACAGGATGCGGCGATTATCGCTGATTTAATGCTTGGCGGCGACGGAACATCTCCATCAGATGAATTAAGCGAGATGCATATTAGCGCCGTTCAGGAAGCGATGAATCAAATGATGGGCTCTGCCTCGACGTCGATGTCAACGATCTTTAATAAAAAGGTCGATATTTCTCCACCGGGAATCAATTTACTCGATTTCCATGCCGATGAAGGCACAGAGAATGTACCTGAAGACGATATTCTCGTCAAAATTTCGTTCCGGCTGAAGGTTGGCGAGCTGATTGACTCAAATATTATGCAGCTTGTCACCGTGCCTTTTGCGAAAAAACTTGTTGAAGAATTGATGAATCCAAGTACGCCTGAGCCTGCCAGTGAGCCGGCAGCTGTACAGGAAACACCAGCGCCCTCCCGCCCGCAGGCAGAGCAGCCAGCAGCATCTCAAGCGCAGCAGGCAGCAGAACCGCAGCGTGACCGGGCAGCAGCGCCACCACCACCGCGTGAGCAGCAGCATTTAGGCGGGGTGTCCTATCAGCAGCAACGGGACGTCGATATTCAACCAGCCGCTTTTTCAAGCTTTGAAGCACCGCAGCTGACGCAGACGGAAGCGAATAATTTGAATATGCTGCTTGATATTCCTCTCCAAGTGACAGTGGAGCTTGGCCGGACAAAGAGATCAATTAAAGAAATTCTTGAATTTACCCAAGGTTCGATTATCGAGCTTGATAAGCTCGCCGGAGAGCCTGTAGATATTCTGGTAAATCAAAAGTTAATTGCCAAAGGGGAAGTTGTCGTCATAGATGAGAATTTTGGCGTTCGCGTGACCGAGATTGTCAGTCAGGAAGAACGAATCAGAAACTTGAGATAATGAGTGGGGGAGAAACATGTCAGCTAAAGTGTTAATCGTTGATGATGCAGCATTTATGAGAATGATGATCAAGGACATTTTAACGAAAAACGGGTTTGATGTGGTTGGCGAGGCCAATGATGGCGCCCAAGCGGTTGAAAAATATCAGGAGCTGTCGCCTGAACTTGTAACAATGGATATTACAATGCCGGAAAAAGACGGCATTACCGCCTTGAAGGAAATCAAATCGTTTGATCCAGAAGCGAAGGTGATTATGTGTTCGGCGATGGGCCAGCAGGCAATGGTCATCGATGCGATTCAAGCTGGGGCAAAGGATTTTATCGTCAAGCCATTTCAAGCGGATCGCGTTCTGGAAGCGATCAAAAAGACCATTGGGTAAGCAGAAAGAGGAGAGTGGGTTTTCATGCATCAAAGACGCATCGTTGCTTTCGTAATTCTCCTCCTCCTCACATGCCTTCAACCAGGCTTTGTCCTGGCCGAGCAAACAAATGAAAATCGCACCGTAACGGAATCGCTGCAGCAGCCTGAAACGGAAGCAGCTGATGAAGCTGAAGCCGTAGAAGGTGAAAGTGAAGCGGAAACGGTTATTTCAGAAACGGACGTGAACGAAGAGTTTTCTGAGCCGAACACCTTTCTAATGTTCGTCCAAATGATCGCCGCGCTTGCGTTTGTTGTTCTGCTAATGTATGTGCTATTGCGCTTTTTCTCAAAGCGTTCGCAGGCGTTTCAGGCCAATCAGATGCTGCAAAACATTGGTGGCGTGCCGCTTGGGGCGAATCGCTCGGTTCAAATCGTCAAGGTTGGAAATCGCCTGCTCGTTGTCGGGGTAGGGGAAACGATCCAGCTGTTAAAAGAAATTGATAATGAAGAGGAAATGAAACAGCTTCTAACGCAGAAGCAGGAGCAGTTTGCCCAGTTGAACGAGCCAATTAACAAGCTGTTTGGCGCCGTCAAAGGACGCGGGAAGCAAGCGCCGGCAACTGCGGAAACGAATCGGGACGCGTTCAAACAGTTACTGTCCAAGCAGCTGAAAGATGTTTCGCATTCGCACGATAAGCTGCACGATGCTGTAAGGGAGCGTGACAAAACGTGATAGACACTATGATCATACCGGCAATCACCAACATTCCGGGCATCGATCTTGGAAACTTTCTTTCCGATGATCCGGCCAATGTGGCGACGACGCTCCAATTGTTGCTCGTTTTAACGGTTTTGTCACTCGCTCCGTCGATTTTGATCTTAATGACCAGCTTTACGAGAATCGTCATTGTCCTGTCCTTTGTCAGACAGGGATTGGCGACACAATCGATGCCGCCGAATCAGGTGTTGATCGGCATTGCGCTCTTTTTAACCTTTTTTATTATGGCGCCGATTTTTGCCGAAGTGAATGAGCAGGCGTTAACTCCTTTTTTTAATGGTGAGATTGATCAGGCGGAAGCATTTGAGTTGGCCGCCGCGCCGATGAAGGAGTTTATGGCGCAGCATACGCGCGAGAAGGATTTGGCGTTATTTATGGGATATGGCGGCTATGATCGCCCGGAAACGCTTGAGGATATTCCGCTGACGGCGCTTGTCCCGGCTTTTGCGATCAGCGAGCTGAAAACAGCCTTTCAAATCGGCTTTCTTATTTTCGTGCCATTTCTCGTGATTGATATGATCGTCGCCAGTGTGCTGATGTCGATGGGGATGATGATGCTTCCTCCTGTCATGATTGCGTTACCGTTTAAAATACTTTTATTTGTGCTGGTGGATGGATGGTATTTGATTGTTCAATCACTGCTGATTAGCTTTAATTAGAGGGATGGTGTGTAGGGTATGAGTTCTGAATTTGTCATCAGCATGGCTGAAAGTGGAGTGTGGACCGTTTTACTCGTAGCAGGACCGTTATTAATTATCGCCTTAGGACTCGGTTTGCTCGTGAGTATTTTCCAGGCTACCACGCAAATTCAAGAGCAGACGCTGGCGTTTATCCCGAAAATTGTCGGAGTACTCGTCGCCCTGGTCGTTTTTGGGCCGTGGATGCTGTCGTACATGACAAATTTTGCTTATCAGATTTTTAATAATCTGCATCGGTATATTGGCTAATGACTGAGTTTGTTTCGCTGTTACCAGCTTTTCTGCTCGTGTTTGTCCGCGTGTTGGCTTTTTTTACCGTCTTACCGCTGTATGCGCATCGTTCGGTACCGAATACATTCAAAGTCGGTATTTCATTGTTTCTCGCCTGGATTATGATTTTTACAATTGACGCACCGATGCTTGTGTTTGATGGCACTTATTTCTTACTTATTATTAAGGAAGTTCTTGTTGGCTTACTGGTCGGCCTGCTAGCGACGATTCTTCTTTATGCGATTCAGGTAGCCGGAGGTTTTATTGATTATAATATGGGCTTTTTAATTGCGAATATTGTCGACCCTCAGACGGGAGCGCAAAGTCCGCTTATCGGAGGGTATTTATATACATTTGCCTTATTATTTTTACTTGCGGTTAACGGTCATCATCTGCTGCTTGACGGCATTTATTACAGCTATCAATATGTACCGATGGAGCAGGCGTTTCTGCCGCTTGGCCAGGAGAACATCGTCTGGCATGCCGTGTCGACGTTTAATGCGATGTTTGTCATCGCCTTTCAAATGGCTTTTCCGATCGTCGGCTCGCTCTTTCTCGTCGATGTCGGGCTCGGGATGATTTCCAGAGCCGTTCCACAGATGAATGTCTTTGTCGTCGGTTTACCATTGAAGATACTCGTCGGGCTGCTGCTGCTGACGGTTTATATGGGAGCATTCATGATGGTCGTCCGGGGATTGTTTGATCAAGTAATCGTAGCAATGCGCACATTGCTCGCCATGCTGGGAGGAGCATAAGCATGATTAGGCTGAACCTGCAATTTTTTGCCGAAGAAAAAACAGAAAAAGCAACACCGAAAAAGCGGATGGATCAGCGGAAGAAAGGACAAGTCGCCAAAAGTACAGACGTCAATACGGCGATTATCCTGCTTTTGGTTTTCCTCTTTCTTTGGCTATTTGGCGGCATGCTTGGTCAAACGCTGATTAATTTATTGAAGCATACGTTTCAAACGTATTTGCTGATGGATATAACAGGATCGAGCTTCGGCAGCATCTTTTATGAACTGACGATGGAATCAGCGATGGTTTTATTGCCGATTATGCTGATTGCGCTGATTGCCGGAGTGGCGGCGAGCTATATACAGGTTGGCTTCCTCTTTGCGCCGGAAGCGGTCAAAATGAAGCTGTCGAAACTCGACCCGATTCAAGGGGCAAAACGGATTTTTTCCGTGCGCGCGCTTGTTGAATTTTTAAAATCAATGCTGAAAATCTCGTTCGTCGGCGTCGTTGTTTTCGTCATCATTTGGACAAGCCTAGAAGATATCATGCTCTTATCGCAAAAAAGTGTTGCCGACGGCTTCTATGTCGTGGCACAGTTAACCGCTACATTAGGGGTCGCAGTGGCGATTCTGCTCTTAATCCTGTCGGTGCCGGATTATCTGTATCAGCGCTACGATCATGAGAAGCAAATGAGAATGTCGAAGAAAGACATTAAGGATGAGCATAAAAATATGGAGGGCGATCCGAAAATCAAATCGAAGCGGAAGCAGAAGCAAATGGAGATGGCGATGCAGCGGATGATGCAGGAAGTTCCGAAAGCCGACGTCGTCATCACGAACCCGACTCACTTTGCGATTGCGCTCCGTTATGATGAGACGAAATCGGACGCGCCGGTCGTCGTCGCCAAAGGTGTTGACTTTGTCGCTCAGAAAATAAAAGGGGTGGCGGCTAAGCACGACGTCGTCACGGTTGAGAACAAGCCGTTGGCAAGGGCGCTTTATCAGCAGGCGGACATCGGTGATCAGGTGCCGGAAGAGCTGTTTAAAGCTGTGGCCGAAGTACTTGCTTATGTGTACCGCCTGAAAAACAAAAAAGCGTAGCCCATTAAACGTTATGCACGGAGAGAAACGAATCATGTTTTTGAGAAGGAATTTATTTATGAAGGAGAGACCGTCGTGGGAGCAAGAGATCTGTCTGTATTATTAGGGGTTATTTTAATCGTCGCCATGCTTATCATCCCATTGCCGCCGGCGATGCTGGATGTGTTAATCATCATCAATATCTCTCTTGCTCTTATTATTATTCTAGTGGCGATGAATACGCGCGAGCCATTGCAATTTTCCATTTTTCCTACCTTGCTTCTACTCGTTACTTTGTTCCGCTTAGGGTTGAACGTATCGACGACAAGATCGATTCTTGGCAATGCCGAAGCCGGAAATGTCATTGATACGTTTGGGAACTTTGTCGTCGGGGGAAATGCGCTCGTCGGCTTCGTCGTCTTTTTAATTTTGATTATTATTCAGTTTGTCGTGATTACAAAAGGGGCCGAGCGGGTTTCTGAGGTTGGGGCACGGTTTACGCTTGATGCGATGCCCGGAAAGCAAATGAGTATTGATGCCGATCTGAACGCCGGGATGATTTCCGATGCCGAAGCGAAGGAAAGACGGGAAAAGATTGAACGTGAAGCTGATTTTTACGGGGCGATGGACGGGGCAAGTAAATTCGTTAAAGGAGATGCCATTGCCGGAATCGTCATCGTCATTATTAATCTTATTTTCGGTCTTGTCATCGGAATGATGCAAATGGGGATGAGTTTGAGTGATTCGGCGAATACGTTCACGTTGCTGACGGTCGGGGACGGGCTTGTCAGCCAAATACCGGCGCTGTTGATCTCAACGGCAACCGGGATCGTCGTGACGAGAGCGGCGTCTGAAGGAAGCCTCGGTCATGATATTACGAAGCAGATTCTCGCGTATCCGAAGATGCTCTATATCGCCGGGGGAACGATCTTCCTCTTAGGAGTCTTAACCCCGATCAACATGCTCCTTACGACGCCGATTGCGCTTATTTTGGTGATTGGCGGCTATCTGCTGTCAAAGCAGGAAACGAAGCTGTTGACGGAGGAATCGAGTGTGGAAGAGGAAGACGAGACGGACGATATGAAATCGCCGGAGAGCGTCGTCAACCTATTGCAAATTGATCCAATTGAATTTGAGTTCGGCTATGGGTTAATCCCGCTTGCCGATGCGAACCAGGGCGGCGATTTGCTTGACCGCGTCGTGATGATTCGCCGGCAAATGGCGCTCGAACTCGGGATGATCGTGCCTGTGATCCGGATTCGTGACAATATCCAACTGCAACCTAATGAATATACGATTAAAATAAAAGGAAATGAAGTCGCGAAGGGCGAGCTGTTGCTTGATCATTATATGGCGATGAGCCCTGGGATCGAAGACGAGTCGATTGTTGGGATTGAAACAATTGAACCGGCGTTTGGTCTTCCGGCGCTGTGGATCGGTGAAGAGATGAAGGAGCAGGCGGAGCTGTCAGGCTATACGGTCGTTGACCCGCCGTCGGTCGTTTCGACGCATCTGACTGAAGTGATTAAACGCCACGCTCATGAGCTTCTTGGACGTCAGGAAACGAAACAGCTCGTCGATCATCTGAAAGAAACATATCCGGCTCTTGTTGAGGAAGTGACGCCGAATACTGTATCGATCGGTGATATCCAGAAAGTATTAACGAATCTGCTGAAAGAAAATATTTCAATTCGGAATTTGCCGATTATCTTTGAAACATTGGCTGATTACGGACAAATGACGAAGGACATGGACCTGGTTACCGAATATGTACGCCAGTCATTATCGCGGCAAATTTCCAAGCAGGTGACGACACCGGGCGAGCCGCTTTATGTCATTACATTAAGTGGAAGCGTGGAAAAGAGCGTCGCGGAAGCTGTTCAGCAAACGGAGCATGGAAACTTTATTTCAATGGATCCGGCGCTTTCGCAGCAAATTCTTGAATCGGCCGCGACAGAAACCGACCGTCTGTCGCAAATGGGACAGACACCTGTTGTTCTCTGTTCCCCTGCTGTAAGGATGTATGTGCGCCAGATGTTTGAACGGTATTTGCCCCATGTTCCGATCCTGTCATACAATGAGCTTGAGGCTGATGTAGAAGTGCAAAGTGTAGGGGTGGTGAATGTTGAATGAAGGTAAAAAAATATATCGCAGCGACGATGCCGGAAGCGATGAAGCGGATTCGCGGTGAATTAGGGGATGAAGCCGTCATCCTACATTCCAAGGAAGTGAAAACAGGTGGAGTGTTCGGTTTATTTGCGAAAAAACAGCTTGAAGTAGTCGCGGCGGTTGATCCTGGTCCGACAAGGGTTCGTAAGGAAACCCGTATCAGACCTGCTGCTTCGCCTTCTCCTTCCCCCGCAGCACGGACGAAGCCGGCCGAGCAGGAACGTTTACTGAAGGAAATGAACCAGTTGAAAGCGATGATTGGAGAACTGGCGACGAAGGAAAAAACGATTATAAGCGAGAACCATGAGTATCCTCAGCCGTTTCAGGCGATTGAGGACCAGTTGAAAAAGCAAGGGGTCTCAAAGCCGATCCGCCTGCAGCTACTCAAGCATGTCTTAAAGGAATGGTACGAGCAGCCAGAGGCAGAGCGGCCCGGCCAGGACATCGAAAAAGAGCTTGTCCGCTATCTCGAACAGGAATTAGCCGACGTCCCATTTGGCGGCTTTTCCTTCTCGAAAAAAATGATCAACATTGTCGGCCCGACAGGGGTTGGAAAAACGACGACGATTGCCAAACTCGCTGCCCACCTTCTTTTAAAAAAGCAAAAGAAAATAGCGCTTATTACGACTGACACGTACCGGATTGCCGCGATTGAACAGATCAAGACTTACGCGAAAATCTTAAATATTCCGCTGGAGGTTGCTTATTCCATTGATGACTTTTCCCGGGCGGTGGCGCAATTTGAACAGTATGATTATATTTTAGTCGATTCGGCCGGGAGAAATTTCCGCAATCCGCTTTATATCGAGGAATTGGCAAAGGTTATTGATTTTGAGCAGCAGGCCGAGACGTTCCTCGTTCTTTCGTTAACGGCAAAATATGAGGATATGAATGAAATTATCCGCCAGTTTTCTCTGCTTGAAATTGAAAAGGTGATTTTAACGAAACAGGATGAAACAGCAAGCCTGGGAGCGCTGCTTAATATTCCGTTGGAGCACGGGAAAGGAATTGCTTATATTACGAATGGTCAAAATGTACCGGATGATATAATGGAAGCGACTGTTCCTTATGTGATCCGCGCTGTTTTAGAGGTGGATGAGCATGAATGACCAGGCTGAAAATTTACGCAGAATCATGGATGCGCCGAAAGCGAAAGCGGAGGCGAAGGTAATCGCCGTAGTCAGCGGGAAGGGCGGCGTTGGCAAATCGAATATTAGTCTTAATTTCGCGATTTCGCTTTCGAAAAAGGGGTATCGCGTGGCGATCATTGATCTTGATATTGGGATGGCCAATGTCGATATTCTGATGGGCCTTTCCCCGCGCTACCACATTATGAATCTACTCGATTCAGAGCTGTCGATTTGGGATATTATTGAACAGGGACCTGAAGGAATTGCCTATATTGGCGGCGGCTCAGGTTTCTCAAAGTTTGTGGAGCTCGATGACCGGAAAATGGAACGCTTTTTCTCTCAATTTGAATTAATCGGACAGCATTTTGATTATATCATTTTGGATATGGGGGCCGGGGCTACAAAAGACAGCATCCAGTTTATTTTGGCGGCGGATGACGTGCTTGTTGTGACAACACCTGAACCACCGGCAATGACCGATGCTTACGCGATGGTCAAATACATTTATTTAAATGAGGGGCAGATGCCGCTTCATATTATTGTCAATCGTGCCGATTCAGATAAAGAGGGGAAACGAACGCTTGCCAGCTTTCAACGTGTCGCCAGCCAATTTTTGCAAAAAGAGCTAAACCCTTTAGGCTATATACCATCTGACCCGGCCGTGCAAAAAGCAGTGAAAGCTCAAGTCCCGTTTGTCCTTTACAAAAAGGAAGCAAAGGCCAGTCTGGCCATGGAAAAGCTGACGGCGCTATATTTGGGAGAAACGGCGAAAAAAGCTGTCGGCTTCAGTCAGCTGCTTTCAAAAGTGAAGCATCTTTTTAAAGAAAAGCAAGGATAAGCTGCAGAAGGGGAGCGGCGGATGTTTTTCTTCTTTGGCAAAAAACGGCCATGAAAAGAGCTGGACGTACAGACGAGAAAATTTGGGAGAAAGTTAGGGATAAACGTGGAAAGGAAAATTCAAGTACTTGTCGTTGATGATTCTGCTTTTATGCGGAAAGTAATTTCAGATATGCTTAATCAGGATCCGCGAGTCCACGTTATTGGCACCGCTCGTAATGGGGAGGACGCTCTTCGGAAACGGAAGGAGCTTCGCCCCGACGTCATGACTCTTGATGTGGAAATGCCGATTATGAATGGGTTGGAAACGTTAAAGCATGTGATGAACGATGACCCTTGCCCGGTTGTGATGATCAGCAGCACGACGAAGCAAGGGGCGGAAAATACGATGCTGGCGATGGAATATGGAGCGGTTGACTTTGTCACGAAGCCTTCTGGCGCTATTTCGCTCGATATTGACCGGGTTGAAAATGAAATCGTGGAAAAGGTCGTTTATGCGGCGCGGGCCCGCCTGCGCCGATCATCACCGAAGCCAATTGTTCAGCCGCGGACGGTTCAGTTTGTAAAGCGACCGAGTCGAACGTTACTGTCTTCGGCTCAGAAAATGATCGCCATCGGTACGTCAACCGGGGGGCCGAAAGCGTTGAAGGACGTCATCACGAAGCTGCCGGGCTCGCTGAAAGCACCGGTTTTAATCGTCCAGCACATGCCGGCCGGCTTTACCCGCTCGCTTGCCGAACGGCTTGATTCGCTCTCTGAATTGACGGTGAAAGAAGCGGAGGATGGCGATGTGCTGAAAAACGGCGTCGCCTATATTGCGCCGGGCGGCTATCATTTGGCAGTCAAACAGGAGCATTCTTCCTATGTGATACAGACTCATTTGGAGGAACCAAGGCGAGGACACCGTCCATCGGTTGATGTGATGTATGAATCGCTTTCGGCACTTAATGATATTGAAACGATTGCCGTGATCATGACGGGAATGGGGGCTGACGGCTCTGAAGGATTAATGAAGCTGAAGCAGTCCGGGAGCTGTTACGCGATTGCGGAAGCGGAAGAGTCATGTGTTGTCTTCGGAATGCCAAAGGTCGCGATCCGCACGAAATTAGTCGATGAAGTCGTTCATATTCAGGAAATTGCCGGCCGGATCATGCGCCAGGTTCAGTAAGAAAAGTGGGAGGGGGATGACGATGGACTTTTTACAACGGCTGAAGCCTTATCATCTTGATGTGTTAAAAGAGATCGGGAATATTGGCGCGGGACATGCAGCGACCGCTTTGTCCCAGCTACTGAATAAAACGATTGAAATGAGCGTGCCTGCGGTACGGATCGTTTCCTTTCAGGAGCTGCCTGAGCAGGTCGGAGGTGCCGAAACGGAAGTGGCCGCTATTTTTTTAAGAATTGAGGGAGAGGCGCCGGGGAGCTTGTTTTTCATATCGAAAATTGAGGACATTGAAAAAATCGTACGTCAGCTGACAGGGATTACGTCTTTTCAGCTGCAGTCCCCCCCTTACCATGAAGTCGGGATTTCGGCTTTTCAGGAGATCGGCAATATTTTGGCCGGCTCCTACTTATCTTCATTTTCTGATTTCACGAAATTGATTTTGCAGCCTTCTGTGCCGGGCTTTAGCGTCGACATGGCCGGGGCGATTTTAAGCTATGGATTGATCGAGCTTTCTCAAGTCGGCGATTCCGCGATCGTGATTGATACACAAATAAAAGAGCTTGATGGGGACGAAGAGCAGATGAAGGGTCACTTCTTTCTTTTACCAGATCCTGATTCATTTGAGGTGATTTTTTCGGTATTAGGGGTGGGAGAGCATGAGTAATGTCATCAAGGTTGGAATGGCTGAGTTGAATACGGTTGGCCCCCCGGATACGATTCGCACCTCAGGGCTCGGCTCCTGCGTCGGACTTGTCTTATATGATGAAATAAGACTCGTAGCAGGCATGGCCCATGTGATGCTGCCAAGCTCATCACTCTGCAGGCAAGCCCGTCCAAACCCGGCCAAGTATGCCGACACCGCGATTCCGGCACTGTTAAAATGTCTGGAAGAGGATGGAGCGAGAATGTTTTCCTTAAAAGCAAAGCTGGCAGGCGGGGCGCAAATGTTTTCGTTTTCAACAGGAAATGACATGATGCGCATTGGACCGCGAAATGTGGAAGCGATAAAGGAAAAACTCAATCAATTGCGAATTCCTATTATAGCGGAAGATGTAGGGGGAAGCAGTGGACGGACCATTGAGTTCGACCCTCAATCGAAAAAGCTGCACATTCGTACAGTGAACCAAGGGACAAAGGAGATATAATCTTGTTTCATCCATTGATTATTCATTTTATTGTAGCCTGCTTTGCCGGAATACTTGTCTTTGTTGCTTCTCTCACCACGAATTTGCTTGTGACATCGTTTATCCGCTTCTGTCTTGCTTTTGTGGCCGGGTGGATCTTGACTTACGGCTTTCGCTTTTTATGGCAGCTGGCTTCCCGCGATTTAATGGAAGAAGAAGCAGGGAATCATGCTGAGCCGGAAGAGCAACAGCCCCAACAGTCCCGGGAAAAGCAGGAAGCAAAAGAAGAACTGGAGCCCGAACAGACGTCACAAATCATAAAAGACCTGTTGCGATCCGAATAGAGAAGGAGGTAAGAGATGGCTGGAGGAGATTCAATAGAAGAAAAAAGACTTTGGAAGCAATGGTTCGAGGAACGAAGTCATGATGCTTGCGATGAACTGATCCGCCGCTACTTGCCGCTTGTTCACTACCATGTTCAGCGAATTTCAGTCGGATTGCCGCGCAGTGTGCAAAAAGATGATTTGATCAGCCACGGGTTAATGGGACTGTATGACGCCCTGGAAAAATTCAACCCGGAGCGCGATTTGAAATTTGATACATATGCTTCCTTTCGGGTCAGGGGAGCAATCATTGACGGATTACGGAAAGAGGACTGGCTTTCAAGAACGATGCGGGAAAAGATAAAGAAAATTGATGCCGCGACGGAGATGCTGGAGCAGCGCTATGGACGGAATGTGACGAGTGAAGAAGTGGCGGCTGAGCTTGAGATGGACAGCCAGGAGGTTGAACAGCTGATCGCTGAACAGCTCGCCTCCCACCGGCTCTCGATTTACGAACCGACCCAGGAGGACGAGCGAAATGAAACCTACGCTTCTGTCATTGAGGATAAACAAACGAAAACCCCTGAGGAGCATACGATGGAGCTCGCTACAAAGCAGGAGCTGGCGAGACTGATCGAAGGCTTATCAGAAAAGGAACAGCTCGTCATCAGCCTGTTCTATTTTGAAGAATTGACATTGACGGAGATTGGGCAGATCTTACAGCTCTCGACTTCACGTATTTCACAAATCCATTCCAAATCGATCTTTCGTCTGCAGCAGGCGATGAGACCGGACAGAGAGAAACGGGCTCGCTCATTCGACGAATAAACTAAGGGAATGATATTATGATTGAATTAGGGGAGTTCTATGAAGTAGTCGTATCACCAGATAAAATGGAAGCTTCTATTATTCAGCAATCAAAATTACCCGATGACGAGCACCCTACAGTAGAGGAACTGAAGCAATTTATTAACGAGCAGGGAATTATCTTTGGAATTGACGAGGAAGCGATTGAAAAAGTGGCGAAAAACCCCCGAGCCGAACAGCATGTCATCGCGACTGGAAAGCCGCCGGAGCATGGCAGCCACGCTTACTTGGATCTTGTCGCTTATTCCAATGCCGATCCGGAGTTGATGGATTCGGATAGTGATAAGGTTGATTTAAGAGATGTACTTTATATTCCAACGATCCGCACCGGGGACAAAATAGCGGTAAAGATAGCTGCTACTGAAGGGGTTGATGGAACAAATGTGCTCGGCCAGAAAGTAGCCGCGAAACCGGGACGGGATTTTATCTTGCGAAATGGAAAGAATACGCGGCTGGATGAAAAAAATCAAACGCTTTACTCGCTTGTCGATGGGCAGATCAGCATGGATAAGTATACGGTTCATGTGCTGCCGACGTACGAGGTGAACGACGATATTAGTATGAAGACCGGAAACATCTCCTTTGTCGGGAATGTGACGGTGAAGGGCAGTGTCCCTGCCGGATTTGAAGTCAAGGCCGGCGGCGATATCCGGATTGGCGGAACGGTGGAAGGGGCAAGACTCGAGGCCGGTGGGTCGATTTATATCGGCGCCGGTGTAGTCGGGCAAAATCGCAGCTTCATTTCGGCGGAAGGCGACCTTGAAACAACCTTTATCAATCAGGGCCATGTCGAGGTCGGCGGTGACATCGTCGTCAAGCAGGCGATCCTTCACAGCAGCTGCTCCTCAGGAGGGAATATCCTCTGCCGTACGGGGAAAGGCTTAGTTGTCGGCGGTTCACTTTCAGCGCTGAAAAGCATTCAGGCAAAAGAAATCGGCAATAGTATGCAGACGAAAACCTCTTTATTTATCGGCGTTCATGAAAAGATTCTGGAACAACAGCAGAAAACAGAGAAAGATTTAGAGAAAACGAAGGATGAATTTGTCAAGCTGTCGAAGCTGTTAAAGACGTATCTTGAAAAAGAACGGCAAAACGGTCCGTTAACTGGAAGAGACAAGCTGTCGAAGCTCAAGGCGCTGCATGCTTTTCAAACGGCGAAGGAGTCGATTGAGCTGCTGACGGCAAAGCAGCAGGAGCTGGCGGGAGAAGCGAAGGCAAATGACGGCTTTATCCAGGCGGAAAACCTGATTCATCCCAATGTTGATGTTCATTTTGGCAAATATAAACGAAAGTTGATGTCCATTTATCGGTACCCGCATATTTCGTTGGTTGACTCTGAAATCGTCATAGCGACTAAGTAAGTTTTAGACAAACGTGCGAAAGCGAGGGAAAAAGATGAGTGTCCGCCCCATTGAAGTGCAAGGTTCGATTCCTCAATCGCAAAAAATCGGCAAGCTTCAGGACCAGTTGCAGCAGCGTGGCCAAGTCAGCCAGGAGCTGCTGACTCAGCAGCAAAAAGAAGAGGATCTGCAAAAACGGCGTCAGGTCAACGAGACGAATGATTCGGAGCAGGCCAGGTTTCATCATGATGGCGAGGCCGGGCAGCATGAGCAGGAGTCCCAGCAGCAGTCGAAAAAGCAGGAGGAAAAACAACCTGAAGCGAAACACCCTTACAAGGGCAAATTCATTGATTTTTCAGGGTAATGAGAGAGGGAAGAAATGACGACGTTATTAATCATTAGTTTACTCTTACACGGGGTGACGTTTCTTTGGATTTTAACACTGATGAAACGCAACTCAATTGCCGAGCACACGATTGAAGACAGTGAGCAGCTCAAACAGGAAATTGAAGATATTCTGCTCGCCTATACAGCCGAAATGAAAGAAGAAAATGAGCGTTTACTGGCCCGGCTCCGGCAAAAGCAGACTGAAGTGCCGCAAAAGGAAAGCGCTGTCGAAAAGAAGGCTTCCCCTCCGGAAACGGCAAAAGAACTGGCAGCGCCAAAAAAAGAGCTGGCGCCAGAGCCCGGCTACGAGGATTATCAGCCGCCGCTCGCAGATGACGGGGAGGATGTGTCATTTGAACAATCCGATACGGCGAGGGTGCTGCTGCTCGCTAAGCAGGGAAAAAGCGCTGAAGAAATTGCCCGTACATTGAACGTAGGCAAGGGTGAAGTTGAACTGTTGTTAAAATTTTACCGCTGATGGTGGAAACTACTTGCAACGCATAAGGTGATATGATATATTAATCAACGGTGTTAATCACACACGCTTTCTAATTTGTGCAAGGGTGCTGATTGATTGATCAGTGTTGGACAAAGATGAGGGAAGCGGAGGAAAAAAAACCAAAATTGAAGGAGGTGTTTGATGTGGCAGTTATCTCCATGAAACAATTGCTTGAAGCAGGGGTACACTTCGGTCACCAGACTCGTCGCTGGAACCCTAAAATGGATCGCTACATCTTCACAGAACGTAACGGAATTTACATTATCGACTTGCAAAAGACGGTAAAGAAAGTTGAGGAAGCGTACAACTTTGTACGTGACTTGGCTGCTGACGGAGGGAAAATTCTATTCGTCGGTACGAAAAAGCAGGCGCAGGATTCAGTGAAGGATGAAGCTGAACGTTGCGGCATGTACTTCATTAACCAACGCTGGTTAGGTGGTACGCTGACAAACTTTGAAACAATTCAAAAGCGTATTAATCGTCTAAAGAGCTTGGAAAAAATGCAAGAAGACGGTACATTCGATGTTCTTCCTAAGAAAGAAGTTATTCTTCTTAAGAAGGAAATGGAACGTCTTGAAAAGTTCTTGGGCGGTATTAAAGATATGCAAGGTGTTCCAGATGCCCTGTTTGTCATCGACCCGCGCAAAGAGCGCATCGCAATTGCGGAAGCTCACAAGCTGAACATTCCAATCGTAGCGATTGTCGATACAAACTGTGATCCGGACGAAATTGACTATGTCATTCCAGGAAATGACGATGCGATCCGTGCGGTTAAGCTTTTAACCGGCAAAATGGCGGATGCCGTCATCGAAGCAACTTCTGCTGAAGAGGAAGTACAAGCAGCGGAAGAAGAAGAGGAAGAAACAACAACAGCTTAATTGCATTTACTTAAAGGGTGGTAAAGGGGGTTACCCTTTACCACTTTTTTTGAAACGATTTGTCTCTAATAAGGGACAAAGCCCCAGTAGCGACGTTTGCGTACGGAATAATGCGTACATACTGATATTTCAAGGAGGCGTTTTTGATGGCTGTAACAGCAAGCATGGTAAAAGAATTACGTGAAAAAACTGGCGCTGGTATGATGGATTGTAAAAAGGCATTAACTGAAACCGGCGGAGATATGGAAAAGGCAGTTGACTTCCTGCGCGAAAAAGGAATGGCCAGTGCGGCCAAGAAAGCTGATCGCGTAGCGGCAGAAGGTCTTGCTCTTGTGAAGACAGAAGGAAACAAAGCGGTAATCGTGGAAGTGAACTCAGAAACGGATTTCGTTGCTAAAAACGAAAACTTCCAAAAATTAGTCGATGAACTGGCTGGTCACATTTTAACAAATGCACCGGCTTCCGTTGAAGAAGCGCTTGGACAAAGCTTCAAAGATGGCCAAACAGTTCAGGATTATATCAGCTCCTCTATCGCGAAAATCGGCGAGAAGATTTCTTTGCGCCGTTTTGAAATCGTTGAAAAGCAGGATGGCGATGTATTTGGCGAGTACTTGCACATGGGCGGACGGATCGGCGTCTTAACAGTGATTGGCAACTCCCAGGACGGAGAATTAGCGAAGGATATTGCGATGCATGTGGCGGCGATCAAGCCAACATATGTCTCCCGTGATGAAGTGGCAGCGGAAGAAGTTGAGCGCGAGCGCGAAGTTCTTAAGCAGCAGGCTCTTAACGAAGGAAAGCCGGAAAATATCGTTGAGAAAATGGTTGAAGGCCGTCTAAGCAAATTCTTTGAACAAGTATGTCTTCTCGATCAGCCGTTTGTCAAAGATGGCGATCATAAAGTTGGAAAGTATGTCCAAAGCAAAGGGGCAGAAGTAAAAAGCTTTATCCGTTATGAAGTAGGAGAAGGAATGGAGAAGCGTGAAGATAACTTTGCTGAGGAAGTAATGTCTCAAGTGAAGAAGTAATGAGTGGGGGAGCGGCATTAACGCTCCTTACATAACATGGAAGTTGGGCAATGGTTCTGATGAACGGCAGCTAAAAAGCAATCCACTCTGCTTCTCGCCGGTAAAACTATGCGCAGACTCCATTCACTGCTTTTAGGGTTGTGCTCAAAAGGTAAAAAAAACAACCTTTTGGGACAGCCCTTTTTTCAAAAGTCAAGAAAGTAAAACATGTGTGCGGGTAATTCGAGGAAGGACGACGGTTTCGCGTGCTACACGCTTGACTGAAAAAAGCCCGCTTTCAATCAAGCTGAAAAGTTGGTAACGGCTCCCGCGTCGCTCCTGAAAAAAAGCCGTATCGGTTTTCTTATTGCTAACTTCATGCCATGACGGAGGTTTTCATGAAAACATATAAAAGGGTTGTACTTAAATTAAGCGGAGAAGCACTAGCAGGTGCGCAAGGATACGGAATTGATCCGACTGTGATTCAATCTGTAGCAAGACAAGTGAAAGAAATCGTAGAACTAGATGTAGAGGTCGCTGTTGTCGTAGGCGGAGGCAACATTTGGCGCGGAATGGCAGGAAGTGCAAAGGGAATGGACCGGGCAACAGCGGACTATATGGGAATGCTGGCGACTGTGATGAATTCCTTGGCCCTGCAGGATAGCCTGGAAGACATCGGTGTTCAAACGAGGGTGCAATCTTCAATTGAAATGCGGCAGGTTGCTGAACCATATATCCGCCGCAAAGCGATTCGTCATTTGGAAAAGAAACGTGTTGTCATCTTTGCTGCAGGTACAGGTAACCCTTATTTCTCGACAGATACGACAGCGGCATTGCGCGCTGCGGAAATCGAGGCCGAGGTTATCCTGATGGCGAAAAACAATGTCGATGGCGTGTACAGCGCTGATCCGTCGGTTGATCAAAATGCGAAGAAATACACGTCAATTTCTTACATGGACGTGTTAAAAGAAGGGCTGGCTGTCATGGATACGACCGCTTCTTCACTGTGCATGGATAATGATATTCCGTTGATTGTCTTTTCAATCATGGAAGAAGGAAATATTAAGCGAGCCATTCTTGGCGAAGAAATCGGAACAATTGTAAGGGGGAATTCATAATGTCGACAGAAGTGATCAAGGACGCTCAGGAACGAATGGGAAAAGCCATTGATGCGTTAAATCGTGAATTAGCAAAGCTTCGTGCCGGACGGGCGAACCCGGCGCTGCTCGATCGGGTGACAGTTGAATATTACGGAGCAGAGACTCCGTTAAACCAGCTGGCGACGATTACCGTACCGGAAGCAAGATTATTATCGATTCAGCCGTTTGACAAGTCGTCGATCAATGACATTGAACGGGCGATTCAAAAGGCCGATCTCGGACTTACTCCGTCAAATGACGGTACGATCATCCGTATTTCGATCCCGCCGTTAACGGAAGAACGACGCAAAGAACTGGCGAAGCTCGTCAAGCGCGCTGCTGAAGATGCCAAAGTCGCAATCCGCAACGTGCGCCGCGACGCTAATGATGATTTAAAGAAGCAGCAAAAGGACGGCGATATGACAGAAGATGAGCTGCGCCGCCTGACTGATGAAGTGCAGAAGCTGACTGACAAACAGATTGCTCAGGTAGATGTGGTAGCGGAAAAGAAAGAAAAAGAAATCATGGAAGTGTAAGGCAATACCATGTAAAATAGACGTAGTAAAAGACCCTCTTTATTATAGGGGGTTTTTTACACTTTCTTACTTGTTAGGCGAAAGACCTGCTGCTACATAGATGGAGGGCGTATACATGCTTGAAAAATTTACGAAATGGAAGTCTTCTCTGTCCTCGCAAGAAGGAACGGAGAATATCGAACTGGTCAATATCCCTAAGCATATCGCCATAATAATGGATGGAAATGGCCGCTGGGCACAGCAAAAAGGCTTGCCGCGGATTGCCGGCCATCGAGAAGGTATGAAGGTTATAAATAAAATTGTCCGCAGAGCAAATGAGCTTGGTGTAGAAGTCTTAACATTATACGCATTTTCAACGGAAAATTGGAAGCGCCCAAAAACAGAAGTTGATTATTTAATGAAGCTTCCGGAACGATTTCTTGGCATGGAACTGCCGAAGCTGAAGGAAGAAAATGTGAAAGTGCGTTTAATGGGAAGTCCGGAAGATTTACCAGACCATACAAAAAAAGCAGTTTATCACGCTGTGGAAGAGACGAAACACAATAATGGTCTTATTTTAAATTTTGCTTTGAATTATGGAAGCCGCTTTGAAATGATCGAAGCGATCAAGAAAATTACGAAGCAGGTAGAAGAAGGAAGCCTGCGCTCTGAAGAGATAAATGATGAATTGTTTGAACAACATTTGATGACGGCGGAATTATCCGATCCGGACTTGCTCATTCGCACGAGCGGGGAAATACGGCTGAGTAATTTTATGCTTTGGCAGCTTGCCTACAGCGAATTTTGGTTCACCGATGTGCTCTGGCCAGACTTTAACGAGCAGCACTTTACCGAAGCCATTGCCGTATATCAAAAAAGAGCAAGAAGGTATGGGGGCGTTTAAAAGGGGGCAACGAATGTGAGAGAAAGAATTGTGACGGGTCTAATCGGGGGCGCCCTTTTTGTTGGCATGGTTCTAATTGGGGGCTGGATCTTTGCTTTGTTTATTTCAATCGTCGCCTCCATCGCCATGGTCGAACTGTTGAGAATGAAGAAAATAGCTCCGCTGTCCTTAATGGGAATGATCAGCTTACTTTCGATGTGGCTCTTGCTTGTACCGACAAACTGGTTTGAAATGATTGTCCCATCTTACTTTACAAAAGTCGAAATTTTTGTCTTTATGATTTTAGTGTTGTTGATGTTTACGGTCATTACAAAAAACTCATTTACATTTGATCAAGTCGGCTTTGTCATTCTTTCTTCCGTCTATGTGGGCTTTGGCTTTCATTATTTAATTATGACAAGAGACATTCCGGATTATGGCATGCTGCTTGTTTTTTATGTGCTGTTTATTATTTGGACAACCGATTCCGGTGCTTATTTTGTCGGACGGAAATGGGGCAGAAGAAAGCTGTGGCCGGACATTAGCCCGAAGAAAACGATTGAAGGCTCCATCGGCGGTGTCATTGCCGCCGTTGTGATCGGGACGGTTTTTTACGCGATTGTGCCGATCTTTTCAAGCTATCTTCTCGCTTTGTTTGTGATCATCGTGACGTCGATTTTTGGACAGCTTGGTGATTTAGTGGAATCGGCTCTGAAAAGGCATTATGCCGTAAAAGATTCGGGCAATGTCCTTCCGGGACACGGCGGAATCCTTGACCGTTTTGACAGCCTGATTTATGTGATGCCGATTTTGCACCTGCTCTACCTGATCTGACGCAAAACGGGAAATGGAAAAAAGACAAGTATAATTCAAATAGTAGGTGAGTATGTTGAAATTAATAAGTTTATTAGGGGCCACCGGGTCAATCGGCACGCAAACGCTCGATGTTGTCCGGCATCATCGTCAGGAATTCAAAGTTGTGGCGATGTCGACAGGAAGAAATATTGACCTCGCCTGCGAGCAAGCTCATGAATTTAAGCCGAAGCTGCTATCCGTCCAATCGAAGGATGATTACGAAAAAGTGCGCCATCATGTACCGGCTGAAACGAAGGTTGTCTACGGAGAGGAAGGATTGCTGGAAGTCGCGACGTATCCTGACAGCGTCATCCTAGTTAATGCGGTGCTTGGCAGCGTGGGACTTGGTCCAACGCTGGCTGCGATCGAGGCCGGTAAGACGATTGCGATTGCCAATAAGGAAACGCTCGTTACCGCTGGGCATATCGTCACTGAGGCGGCAAAAGCACATCAGGTTTCGTTGCTGCCGGTCGATAGTGAGCACTCGGCTATATTTCAGGCATTAAATGGGGAAAATAAGCGGGAGATTGAAAAGCTGATTTTAACGGCTTCCGGCGGCAGTTTCCGCGATCTGTCGAGAGACGAGCTTAAGGAAGTAACGGTGGAACAGGCGCTTAATCATCCTAATTGGTCGATGGGGGCCAAAATTACGATTGATTCTGCTACAATGATGAACAAGGGACTGGAAGTGATTGAAGCGCATTGGCTTTTTGACATCCCTTATGAGAGGATAGAGGTTGTTCTACATAAAGAAAGCATCATTCATTCAATGGTCGAATTTGTCGATCATAGTGTGATGGCTCAGCTTGGAACGCCGGATATGCGCGTACCAATTCAATATGCGTTAACGTATCCAAAGCGTCTCGCCGGTCAATCGGATGAGCGCTTAAACCTGGCGGAGATTGGCAAGCTTCATTTTGCACAAATGGACCCGAAGCGTTTTCGCTGTATGGCGCTTGCTTATGAAGCGGGACGCATCGGTGGAACGATGCCAACGGTGTTAAATGCCGCTAATGAAGTAGCTGTAGCTTCTTTCCTTGATAAGCGCCTTTCCTTTTTAGGTATTGAAGCAGTCATCGAACAAGCACTCGAGCGACACCACGTTATCTCTGGACCAACTCTTGAAGACATCAAAGCCGTTGATGAGGAAACACGCGCCTTTATCCGCTCAACCGTAAATTAAGAAAGGTGGAACGTCAGCCATGAATACGTTGCTATCTGTCATTATTATATTTGGCCTGCTTGTGTTCATTCATGAATGGGGGCATCTCTATTTTGCCAAGCGCGCCGGAATTCTGTGCCGCGAGTTTGCGATTGGTTTTGGGCCGAAAATCTACTCCTTTAAAAAAGGGGAAACCGTCTATACGATCCGCCTCCTGCCGATTGGCGGGTTTGTCCGGATGGCCGGGGAAGATCCTGAAATTATCGAGATCAAGCCGGGCTATGAAATTGGACTTGTTTTTAACCGTTCCAATCGTGTGAGCGAGTTGATTATCAACAATAAATCGAAGCATCCGGAGGCGCATGTCGTCCAGGTGGAGAAAATCGATTTAGAGCATGAGCTGATTGTGGAAGCTTACAATGATGAAGGGGTGCGGATGCGATATGAGATTGATCCGAAAGCCCAGTTGATCAAGGATGAGCAGGCGACCCAAATCGCACCGTGGAATCGTCAATTCGGTTCGAAAACAGTAGGTCAGCGTGCGCTGGCGATTTTTGCCGGGCCGATGATGAACTTTGTTCTTGCCATTGGCATTTTAATCGCCTTCGCCCTGATGCAGGGAATGCCGATTGATGAGCCGCGCATCGGCGAAGTAACGGAAAACAGCGCCGCCTCCGAGGCCGGTCTGCAAGAAGGCGACCAAGTTGTCGCGATTGACGGCCAGCCGCTTGATACGTGGGTTGAAATGACGGAAATCATTCAACAGCATCCGAACGAGGCGATTACGTTTGACGTGGAACGAAATGGCGAGCTGCTATCGCTCCCAGTCACCCCGCAGGAGCGGGTCGGACAGTTTGGTGATGCGGAAGGCTTTGTCGGCATTGCCCGCCCGACCGAGTTCAATCTTCTCGGTTCGATTGCCTTTGGCTTTACGCAAACCTATACATTTATGACGATGATTTTTGAAGTGCTCGGGATGATTGTGACCGGCCAGTTCTCGCTGGATTACGTCGCCGGCCCTGTCGGCATTTACAACTATACCGGGGAGGCAGCAGCGATGGGGATCTTTGTTCTCATGCAGTGGGCGGCCGCTTTAAGCGTCAACCTCGGAATCATCAATCTGCTGCCGATTCCGGCAATGGATGGCGGACGTTTAATCTTTATCGGACTGGAAGCATTGCGCGGCAAGCCGATTGATCCGCAAAAAGAAGGGCTCGTCCACTTCGTCGGCTTCGCCCTGCTCATGCTCCTCATGATCGTCGTCACCTGGAACGACATCAACAAATTCTTTATGTAAAGGTTTGTGGCAAAAGGTTGCTTTTGCCACAAACCCGAAGCGGCGAGCGAAGCAATGGCCTGGTTTAAAAGTGAGCAGGAAAGCAAACTTTCTTTCCTGCTCACTTTGTGTAGAACGGAATTGTTGCGAGATGGAAAGGCTATGACGCTTTTCTGATCTGTGTTACTATATAAACAATTGAGATCGAAGTGGGAAAGGATTTAAGCGAATGAGACAACGTACCTTTTTAGCACCTACCTTACGGGATGTACCTGCCGATGCAGAAATCAAAAGTCATCAGCTTATGTTACGAGCTGGTTTAATCCGGCAAACGGCATCAGGAATATACTCTTATTTGCCATTGGGCAAAAAAGTGTTGCGCAAAGTGGAAGACATTATTCGTGAAGAAATGGATGAAGCCGGTGGGCAAGAAGTGCTTCTTCCGGCGATTCAACCAGCCGAATTATGGGAGGAGTCCGGGCGTTTACATGCATACGGCCCTGAATTGATGAGATTGAAGGACCGTCATGAGCGCGATTTTGTACTCGGGGCGACACATGAAGAAGTCATTACAGATCTTGTCCGCAATGAGCTTCAGTCTTACAAGAAGCTGCCTGTCAATCTGTATCAGATTCAGACGAAATACCGCGATGAACGGCGCCCGCGCTTTGGCGTCCTGCGTTCGAGAGAATTCATTATGAAGGATGCCTATTCGTTTGACACTTCAAACGAAGGTCTGGAGCAAAGCTATCAGGCAATGTACAAAGCGTATCAAAACATTTTCACCCGTTGCGCCCTCAATTTCCGCGCGGTAGAGGCCGATTCAGGAACGATCGGCGGAACGGATACACATGAATTTATGGTGTTAAGTGAGATAGGGGAGGATACGATTGCCTACTCTGACCAATCCGATTTTGCCGCCAATATTGAAATCGCGCCGGTCGTAACAACCTATGTGAAATCAGACGAGCCACTAAAGGAAAAAGAGCTTGTCGATACGGTCAACATCCGCACGATTGAAGAAGTGGCAGACTTTTTCAAGGTAAGTGCCGCGCAAACGATCAAATCACTGCTTTTTATCGCCGACGGAGAGCCTGTACTTGTGCTCGTGCGTGGTGATCATGATGTAAATGAAATAAAGGTAAAAAATGTCCTCGATAAAGACAGCGTCGAGCTCGCTTCGGCAGAAGAAACAGCGCGGCTGTTAAACTGTGAAACAGGTTATATCGGCCCGATCAACCTGCCTTCTGAGATTACGGTGATTGCCGACCATGCGGTTGAGGCGGTCGTAAACGGAATTTGCGGGGCGAATGAAAAGGACAAGCATTACAAGAATGTCAACCCAGGACGCGACTTTACGGCTACCTATGCTGATTTACGTTTGATTCAGGAAGGAGATCCGTCTCCTTGTGGCAAAGGAACGATCCAGTTTGCGATGGGAATTGAAGTCGGCCATGTCTTCAAACTCGGCACGAAATACAGTGAAGCGCTTGGGGCGACGTACCTTGATGAAAATGGCAAAACGCAGACGATGATTATGGGCTGTTACGGGATAGGTGTGTCACGTACGGTAGCAGCAATCGTTGAGCAGCACCATGATGAGAACGGAATTGTCTGGCCGCCAGCAGTTGCCCCGTTTGATCTTCATCTCGTGACGATCAATGTGAAGGATGAGGCACAAAAAGAGCTTGGTGAGCAGCTTTACCAGACATTGAAGCAGCTTGGCTACGATGTTCTTTTTGACGACCGTCCGGAACGCGCCGGCGTGAAATTCAAAGATTCCGATTTAATCGGTTTACCAATCCGGATTGCTGTCGGCAAAAAAGCAGGCGAAGGCATCGTTGAAGTGAAGGTGCGCAAGACAGGGGAAATGATTGAAGCAGAGGTGGCAAAGCTTCCGGACGTACTGGAAGAACTGCGCACAAAGCTAGGCAATTAAACTGTTTTTTTATAATGAAAAGCAAAAGACTGACTCGAAGTCACTCCTACGACGAGATTCAGTCTTTTCTTAACAGTGGAACTGAATGTTTTCTTACGGGGAGATGAAAGAGAAAGAAAGGACGGAGATCGATGTCACTTGACGAACAGGTGAGAAAGGAACGGCTGCAATTGCTGCTAGAACAGCTGCAAATTCCTGAGGAAGTGAAGCAAGCGCATTTTCAAGAAGGACAGATCCGCAAGCTTGTCATTTCAAAGGAAAAAAGAGCCTGGCATTTTCATATCAATTTACCGCTGATTGTTCCGTCTGCTGTTTACGAACTGTTTATGTCGCGGATGAAGCATACGTTCGAGCATATCGCGACGGTATCGTTTACCTTTCATTACGATTCGATTGTGATGGAAGAGTCGCATTGGGCTGATTACTGGCCGTTGATTGTGTCAAAGCTCTCACCGATTTCAGACGGTTTGCGTTCGATGCTGTCTCAGCAGACGCCGGGCTATGACGGCAAACGGCTTATCATTCAGGTCCGCAATGAAACGGAAGCGGTCGCTCTCAAACGTAAGCTGACAGAACCGTTGCAGCAAAGCACGCGGCTGTTAAGTTTGCCGGCGGTTCAGTTTGAGACCGATATTCGCGAATCAAAGCAGGAATTTGATAAGTTTGTTGAACAAAGGGAGCAGGAGGATCACTCGAAGGTCGTGGAGGCGATGCTTGAAAAGAAGAAGCTCGAACAGCAGGCCGAAAAAGAAATCAAAGGGAAAGCGCTTGTTCTTGGGTATCCGATTAAAGATGATCCGATTCCGCTGGAAGCGATTGTGGACGAGGAACGAAGAGTCACCGTCCAAGGCTATGTGTTTGCCGCTGAAACGCGGGAACTGCGTAGTGGCAGAACGTTGCTGACATTTAAAATCACCGATTACACCGATTCGATTCTCGTTAAGATGTTCTCGCGTGACAAAGAGGATGTGCCGCTGTTGCAGGCGGTGAAAAAAGGAATGTGGCTCAAAGTTCGGGGTGGCATTCAAAATGATACGTTTGTCCGCGATCTCGTCATGATCGCCAACGACGTTAATCAGCTGACGCCAGAGGAGCGTCAGGATACAGCACCACCTGAAGAAAAGCGGGTCGAGCTCCATCTCCATACGACGATGAGTCAGATGGACGGGGTGACCAGTGCCGGCCGCTATGTGGAACAGGCTGCAAAATGGGGCCATCCGGCAGTCGCAGTAACCGATCACGGAGTCGTTCAAGCTTTCCCGGAAGCATACTCTGCCGGAAAGAAGCATGGGATTAAAGTGCTGTTTGGCATTGAAGCGAATCTTGTTGATGATGGGGTACCGATTGCCTATAACGAAGCCCACCGCTTGTTAATGGAAGATGAATATGTTGTCTTTGACGTTGAAACAACGGGTCTATCTGCGGTGTACAACCAGATCATTGAGCTGGCGGCGGTCAAAGTGAAAAACGGTGAGATTATCGACCGGTTTGAATCGTTCGCCGACCCCCATGAGCCGCTGACAAACACGATTATTGAATTGACCGGGATCACCGATGATATGGTCAAGGGGCAGCCGGAAGTGGAAGAGGTGCTGCGCAAATTCAGAGACTTCGTCGGTGATGCGATTCTCGTGGCCCACAACGCCAGCTTCGATATGGGCTTCTTGAATGTCGGCTATCAGAAAATAGGGCTGACTGAAGCGGCCAATCCGGTCATTGATACGTTGGAATTAGGGCGCTTTCTCTATCCCGAGCTGAAAAACCACCGCTTGAACACCCTTTGTAAAAAATTCGACATCGAGCTTGTCAGCCATCACCGCGCGATCTATGATGCAGAAGCAACCGGCTACCTGCTTTGGAAAATGGTCAAGGATGCCCATGCGAAAGAGATCTATTACCATGATGAGCTGAATGACAACATGGGGCAGGGGAACTTCCACCGCCAGCGTCCGTCTCACTGCATTTTGCTGGCACAAACCCAGGAAGGGCTAAAAAACCTGTATAAGCTCGTCTCGATGTCTCACGTCGATTATTTCTTCCGGACGCCACGGATTCCGCGCTCGCAGCTGCAAAAGCATCGTAACGGGCTGCTCGTAGGCTCAGGCTGTGACAAAGGTGAAGTGTTTGAAGCGATGATGCAGAAGTCGCCGGATGAGGTCGAACAAATCGCCCGCTTCTATGATTACTTTGAGATTCAGCCGCTGGCAACCTATCAGCATTTAATTGAAAAAGAGCTCGTGAAAAGTGAAACGGCGCTCGAGGAAATCGTGAAAAACATCGTCGAGCTTGGCAAAAAGCTTGAAAAGCCGGTCGTAGCGTCAGGAAATGCTCACTACTTGCAAGAAGAGGATTACATTTATCGTAAAATCCTGATCGCCTCGCAGGGCGGTGCGAATCCGTTAAATAAGCAAACATTGCCGCCGGTTCATTTCCGTACGACGAATGAGATGCTTGATGCTTTTGCCTTTTTAGGCGAGGAGATGGCCAAGGAAGTCGTCGTGACGAATACGCAGCATATTGCTTCTTTAATCGAAGAAATTCACCCGATTCCGGACGAGCTTTACACGCCGAAAATCGAAGGCGCTGATGAAGAAATCCGGCAGATGAGCTATGAACGGGCGCGCAGCATTTACGGCGAAAACCTGCCGGAAATCGTTGAGGCGAGAATCGAAAAAGAACTGAAGAGCATTATCGGTCATGGATTTGCCGTCATTTATCTCATTTCTCATAAACTTGTAAAGAAATCGTTGATAGACGGCTACTTAGTAGGGTCGCGGGGTTCAGTCGGCTCCTCGCTCGTCGCGACGATGACGGAAATTACCGAGGTTAATCCGCTGCCGCCGCATTATGTTTGCCCGAACTGTCATCATTCTCACTTTTTTGATGACGGCTCGGTCGGCTCCGGCTTCGATTTACCAGATAAGGAATGCCCGGAATGCGGCACGCCTTATATTAAAGATGGGCAGGATATCCCGTTTGAAACCTTCCTTGGCTTCAAAGGAGACAAAGTACCGGATATCGATTTAAACTTCTCCGGTGAATATCAGCCGCGCGCCCATCATTATACAAAGGAATTATTCGGTGAGGAGTTTGTCTATCGTGCCGGGACGATCGGTACCGTTGCTGAAAAAACAGCCTACGGCTACGTCAAAGGCTATCAGGGGGATCATGATCTCCATATGCGTGGAGCCGAGATTGACCGGCTTGTCGCCGGCTGCACCGGGGTGAAACGGACGACCGGTCAGCATCCGGGGGGGATCATCGTTGTACCGGACTATATGGATATTCATGATTTCTGCCCGATTCAATATCCGGCCGACGATAAAAACTCCGAGTGGAAGACGACGCACTTTGATTTCCATTCGATTCATGATAATTTGCTGAAGCTTGATATTCTCGGGCACGATGATCCGACGGTCATTCGGATGCTGCAGGATTTAAGCGGGATTGATCCGAAGACGATCCCGACCGACGACCCGGAAGTGATGAAAATTTTCAGCGGTCCTGAAGTGCTTGGCGTGACCGAGGAACAAATTATGTGCAAAACCGGAACGCTCGGTATTCCTGAATTCGGAACGCGGTTTGTCCGCCAGATGCTTGAGGAAACGAAGCCGAGCACGTTTTCAGAGCTCGTGCAAATTTCCGGCCTGTCGCACGGTACCGACGTCTGGCTCAATAACGCCAACGAGCTCATTTACAATGGGACATGCGAATTGAAGGATGTGATCGGCTGCCGGGATGATATTATGGTTTACTTGATTTACAAAGGGCTTGAACCTTCACTCGCTTTTAAAATTATGGAGTTTGTCCGGAAAGGCAAAGGGCTTCAGCCTGAGTGGATCGAGGAAATGAAGAAGCACGATGTTCCTGACTGGTACATCGGATCCTGCCTGAAAATCAAATATATGTTTCCAAAGGCGCATGCTGCCGCCTACGTCCTGATGGCAGTGCGGATCGCCTACTTTAAAGTCCATCACCCGATTCTTTATTACGCTTCTTATTTTACCGTACGCGCTGATGATTTTGATTTGGATACGATGATCAAGGGGTCAACCGCGATCCGGGCGAAAATGGAAGAGATTAACGCCAAGGGGCTTGACGCAGCGCCGAAGGAAAAAGCGGTTCTTACCGTGCTTGAGCTGGCGCTCGAAATGACAGAGAGAGGTTTTTCCTTCCAAAAGGTCGACCTTTACCGCTCGAGTGCGACCGAGTTCCAGGTAGAGGGGGACACGCTCTTGCCGCCGTTTAATGCGATGACCGGCGTTGGAACGAATGCAGCCTTGAACATCGTCAAAGCGCGGGAAGATGGCGAGTTTCTCTCGAAGGAAGATTTGCAGCAGCGCAGCAAGCTGACAAAAACCGTACTGGAGCACTTGGATGAACACGGCTGCCTCGAAGGAATGCCGGAGTCCAATCAGCTGTCGCTGTTTTAACAAAACGACTGGCTTTGTCCCATAAAGGAGATTTGCAAAGCCTGTGAGAATATGGTATTGTATGTATGGTAATACTTAGAATACGTGATGCTCAAAGAGTGGGGAAACCCACTCTTTCGTTGTTGTTTCATCAAAGCACTAATAGATGTTCCAGTATACAGCCATTATCGATGCAGCAAGGAGGGTACAGGTTGAGTAAGAAAGTAACTGAGCTAGTAAGCGAGATGACGTTGCCGATTGTTGAGGAGCTGAATCTAGAGCTTGTCGAGGTTGAATTCAAGAAAGAAGGACCGAACTGGTTTCTGCGCGTCTTTATTGATTCAGATACAGGCGTTGATTTGGAAGATTGCGGACAGGTGAGTGAGCGACTAAGTGAAAAGCTTGACGAGCTTGATCCGATCGATCAAGCTTATTTTCTTGAGGTTTCCTCGCCCGGCGCCGAACGACCGCTTAAAAATGAAAAGGACATCATGAAGGCGATCGGCAAAGCGGTTCATGTGACAACCTATGAACCGATTGACGGCGAGAAAATGTTTGAAGGCACATTGACGAGCTTTGATGGAGAACAGCTTGAAATCAGTGTCAAAATCAAGACAAGAACAAAGACATTCACCGTTCCTTACAATAAAGTGGCAAAAGCCAGATTAGCCGTCATTTTGTAGGAAAGAGGAAGAGTAGTGACGACTGATTGTTACGGCTTCGCATGTCACGTCTAAGAAACCGCCCGGCGGTTTCCTATAAAAAGAGCCAATTTTGAAAGGGGGAAGCATAATCCATGAACAGCGATTTTATGGATGCATTAGCAACTTTAGAAAGGGAGAAGGGGATCCAAAAAGAGGTGATTATCGAAGCGATCGAAGCGGCGCTAATTTCCGGCTATAAGCGCAATTTTAATCAGGTCCAGAACGTTCGTGTCGACGTGAACCGCGATACGGGCACGATCCGCGTATTTGCACGGAAAACCGTCGTCGAAGAAGTGTTCGATGCAAGACTCGAAATTTCCCTTGATGAAGCAAAGAAAATCAATCCGAATTATGAGGTCGATGACGTCGTTGAGATTGAAGTGACGCCGAAGGATTTTGGACGGATTGCTGCGCAAACAGCAAAGCAGGTTGTAACGCAGCGGGTTCGTGAGGCGGAGCGTGGAATTATTTATTCTGATTTTATTGATCGTGAAGAGGATATTATGACGGGAATTGTTCAAAGGCAGGATCATCGCTTTATTTATGTCGATCTTGGCAAGGTGGAGGCGTTGTTGCCGTTAAATGAGCAAATGCCGAATGAAACCTACAAGCATAATGACCGGATCAAAGCATATATTACGAAAGTCGAAAAAACGACGAAGGGTCCGCAAATTTTAATCTCCCGCACCCATCCAGGCTTGTTAAAGCGCTTATTTGAGCTTGAAGTGCCGGAAATTTACGATGGAACGGTTGAGATAAAGTCGGTTTCACGGGAAGCCGGTGACCGGTCAAAGATTGCCGTTCATGCTGATAATCCCGAGGTCGATCCGGTTGGCGCCTGTGTCGGGCCGCGCGGTCAGCGTGTCCAGACGATTGTCAATGAATTAAAAGGGGAAAAGATTGATATTGTCCGCTGGTCTGAAAACCCGGTTGAATATGTCGCCAATTCGTTAAGCCCGTCAAAGGTGCTGAAAGTCAAAGTGAACGAAGAGGATAAAATGACCCAGGTGATCGTACCTGATTACCAGCTGTCACTGGCGATCGGCAAGCGCGGACAGAACGCCCGCCTAGCGGCAAAGCTCTCCGGCTGGAAGATCGATATTAAAAGTGAATCGGATGCGAAAGAGCTGGGAATCTTTGATGATGAAGGATTTGTGACAGTTGAAGAGCAGGAAGCGTCCAATCAGGATCACAGCTTTACCGCGATAGAAAGCAACGAGCAAGAGTAAGAAGGGAGATGGAGCCGTTGAATAAGCGCAAAGTTCCTCTTCGAAAATGTGTCGTAACAAATGAGATGAAGCCAAAGCAAGAACTTATCCGGATTGTCCGATCGCCCGAAGGAGTCGTATCCGTCGACCCTACAGGGAAGAAGAACGGCCGTGGCGCCTACATTAGCAACAGCGAGGAAGTGTTTGAGCTGGCTAAGAAAAAGGATGTCCTCTCAAGACATTTGCAGACAAAGGTAAGTCCGGAGATTTATGATCAGCTTAAAGAAGCAAGTAAGCGGGGAACGAAATGAGCCAGCCGCCGTGGGTTGCCTTTTTAGGGCTTGCCGCGAGGGCGCGCAAACTCGTAACAGGGGAAGAGCTTGTATTGAAAGAAGTGAGGAGAGGGTCAGTGCGATTGATTCTTCTCTCAGCTGATGCCGCAGAACAGACAAAGAAAAAAGTATTGGACAAATGCAGTTACTACAATGTCCCGGTTCGTCTCGTCGCTGACCGTGAGACGTTAGGACAAGCAATCGGTAAAGCAGAAAGAGTCGTCATTGCTCTTACGGACGAAGGCTTTGCGAAAAAAATGACTGCGCTATTGGACCAATGATTCTGGAGGAATGTATATATGAGGAAGATGCGAATATATGAATATGCGAAAGAACATAATGCAACAAGCAAAGGAATTATCGACAAATTAAAGCAGGCCGGGATTGAAGTCTCAAACCATATGTCGGTGCTTGATGAACAGATGGTCAAAGTACTGGAAGGAAAGGGTTCAAATGGAGGAGGCGGAGAACGCGCCAATGAGCCGGCAAAAGAGAGCCGTCCTTCCACGCCGCCTAAGAAAAAAGAAAACGCACGTCCGCAGCATCAAGGCGGACAAAACCGGAAAGGCGGCCCGAAAAAGCCGAATCAATCCCGCTCTAAGCAGCAGCAAAGACCGCAGCGCCAGGAGCCGCCTAAAGCGAAGCCACTTCCGGAAAAAATCACCTTTGTTGAATCGCTGACGGTTGGCGAATTGGCGAAGAAGCTTCATAGAGAACCATCGGAGATTATTAAGAAGCTAATGGGACTCGGCGTGATGGCGACGATCAACCAGGAGCTGGATAAAGATACGATTGAATTAATCGGGACGGATTACGGTGTTGAAGTAGAGGAAGAAATTGTTATCGATAAGACGGATATCGAAAATTATGTAGACGAAGATAAAGAGGAAGACTTAAAAGAGCGTCCTCCTGTTGTGACGATCATGGGTCATGTCGATCACGGGAAAACGACGTTGCTTGATTCGATTCGTCATACGAAAGTAACCGAAGGAGAAGCCGGGGGGATCACTCAGCATATCGGGGCGTATCAAATCGACGCAAATGGAAAGAAAATCACGTTCCTTGATACACCGGGGCACGCCGCCTTCACAACGATGCGCGCGCGCGGTGCGCAAGTAACTGACATTACAATACTCGTCGTCGCCGCTGATGATGGTGTCATGCCACAGACGAAAGAAGCAATCAGCCACGCCAAGGCTGCCGGAGTACCGATTATCGTCGCTGTTAACAAAATTGATAAAGAAGCGGCCAACCCTGACCGTGTCATGCAGGAGTTAACCGAGTTTGAACTCGTTCCGGAAGCATGGGGCGGCGATACGATTTTTGTCAATGTTTCAGCGCTCGATGGAACGGGAATTGACGAATTAATTGAAATGATTCAGCTTGTCGCTGAAGTCGAAGAATTAAAGGCGAATCCGAATAAGCTCGCTTCGGGAACCGTTATTGAAGCGGAGCTCGATAAAGGACGCGGGGCCGTTGCGACCTTGCTCGTCCAAAGCGGAACGCTTAAAGTCGGTGATCCGATTGTCGTCGGGGCGACGTTCGGTCGTGTCCGGGCGATGGTCAATGATCTTGGCCGCCGTGTGAAGGAAGTCGGACCATCAACGCCGGTTGAAATTACCGGTTTAAGTGATGTGCCTCAGGCGGGTGACCAGTTCCGGGCGTTTGCTGATGAAAAGACAGCGCGTCACATCGGGGAAGCACGGATGTCGAAGCATCGTGAAGCGAACTTGGCGAAGACGTCACGCGTGAGCCTCGATGATTTATTTGATCAAATCCAGCAAGGTGATGTCAAAGAAATCAACGTCATCATTAAAGCGGACGTCCAAGGTTCCGTTGAAGCGATGCGCGGCTCGCTCGAAAAGATCGAGGTTGAAGGCGTGAAAATCAACGTCATTCATACCGGTGTCGGGGCGATTACCGAATATGACGTGATGCTCGCTTCAGCGTCCAATGCGATTGTGATCGGCTTTAATGTTCGTCCTGATGTCAACGCGAAACGGACGGCCGACGCCGAAAAGGTCGATATTCGTCTGCACCGCGTGATCTATAACGCGATTGACGAAATTGAAGCGGCGATGAAAGGTCTGCTTGATCCTGAATTCGAAGAAAAAGTCATTGGGCAGGTCGAAGTGAGAACAACCTTTAAAGTATCGAAGGTTGGAACGATCGCCGGCGCCTATGTAACAGATGGAAAAATCACAAGAGACTCTACCGTGCGCTTAATTCGTGACGGCATCGTCATTTATGAAGGAGCGATCAATGCGCTGAAACGCTTTAAGGATGATGCTAAAGAGGTTTCCGCCGGGTATGAATGCGGAATTACCCTTGAGAATTATAATGATGTCAAAGAAGGCGACATTATAGAAGCATACGTTATGGAAGAGATTGAACGGAAATAATGATTGGTGCAGTGCGTTGTGAACTGTTGATTTATGACGTCCAATCACTCAAACAAAAACGTTCGGTCTTAAAAAGCATCCAGACGAGATTAAAGCAGCGGTATAACCTTTCCGTAGCTGAGACAGCCTATTATGACAGTTGGCAGCGTGCGGAGTTGACGCTGGTGACTGTCGCAAATGACCGGGTTGTCTGTGAACGGGAACTGCAGCGGGCGCTTACCCTCATTGATGGTCAGCCAGAGGCAGAACGTACGATTACCGAATATGAATGGCTATAGTGAAAAGAGCAGAGGTGATAGGGTATGAGTAATGTTCGTGCACACCGTGTTGGTGAACAAATGAAAAAAGAATTAAGTGATATTATTATGCGGGAGCTTAAGGATCCTCGCGTCAGCTTTGTAACGGTGACGGGAGTCGATGTGACAGGCGACCTTCAACAGGCGAAGGTGTATATTACGGTTCTTGGGAGCGAGGAGCAGAAAGCAGCGACGCTTCAAGGCTTGTCGAAAGCAAAAGGATTTATCCGCTCAGAAATCGGCAAACGGATCCGCCTGCGGAAAACACCCGAGCTGACCTTCGAATTTGATGAATCGATTGAATACGGCAACCGGATTGAAACATTGCTGCAGGATTTAAATAAAGGTGATCGGTAAGAAAAGCAGGAAACAGATGAATGACAAAACCGAGGCCGCTGAAAAAGTAAAAATCGTCCTTTTTCAGCAGCTTCATGACAACCAGGGCTGTTTCAGAAGGGAAAACTCCTTTTGACACAGCCCCTCCTTTTGTTGGTCAAACAGAGAAGAAAAAGGGGGACACGTTGAATGAACGGTCCAAGCGGAATTTTAATTTTACATAAGCCAAGAGGAATGACTTCGCATGACTGTGTCGCAAAAATCAGAAGGCTGCTCCACACGAAAAAAGTCGGTCACACCGGCACGCTCGATCCGGATGTGAATGGGGTGCTGCCAATTTGTATCGGCACGGCGACAAAGGTTGTTGAGTATATGTCCGATCACTCGAAAGTATACGAAGGAGAAGTAACGCTTGGCAGGGCGACGACGACGGAAGACAAAAGTGGCGAAACAGTCGCTGAAAAGGCGGTCACGGAAAGATGGTCGAAGGCTGAGCTTGAGGACGTTCTCCGTTCGTTTGAAGGCATCATTACCCAGGTGCCGCCAATGTATTCCGCTGTGAAGGTCAATGGACGCAAGCTGTACGAATATGCCCGGAAAAATCAGCACGTTGAACGGCCAAAGCGCGAGGTTACGATTCATTCGTTAGAGCTTTTATCAGATGTGAGCTATACCGAAACGACTGCGGCGTTTTCCTTCAGAGTTCACTGCAGCAAAGGAACGTATGTCCGGACGCTTGCTGTTAATATCGGCGAGCGGCTTGGCTATCCGGCCCATATGACCGCGCTTGTCCGCACGGCTGCCGGTCCTTATTCTCTTGAGCAAAGCCTGACGTTTGCCGAGCTTGAACTAAAACAGGAAACTGATCAGCTTGAGGACGTTCTTTTGCCGTTTGAGTCGGCGCTGGCACAGTTTCCCGCCTGCACGGTCGATCGCCAAACTGAACAGCAGATCAAAAATGGAGCTGTTCTGCCGGCGGAGAAAGGATTAGATCAAAACCGGTTTACCGTTTATAATGAAGATGGAGAATGTTTAGCTGTTTATCAGCAGCATCCGACAAAAGCCGGTTTGATTAAGCCTGAGAAAATGTTTTGGACAGGCTCATAACGTTTGAAATCGTGTAGGGAAAAGAGGATTCATATGGATACTATTTATTTACATCACCCAATTGAAGCTTCTACTTTGAAGTTGCAGCCAACCGTCATGGCATTAGGCTATTTTGATGGCGTGCATCGTGGACATCAGCAGGTGATGGCGAAAGCGAAGGAGGTCGCGCACGATTTAGGGGTTACGACTTCGGTCATGACCTTTCATCCTCATCCGCAAGAAGTATTGCGCAAGCCGAAAACGCCGCTGAAATACATAACACCTTTACCGGATAAAGTGGAGCGGATCGAAAGCCTCGGCATTGATACGCTCTATGTCGTGCAGTTCACCGAGGAATTTGCCCGCTTAACGCCGCAGCAGTTTGTCGATCACTATTTAATTGCCCTTGATGTTGTTCATGTTGTCGCCGGCTTTGACTTTACTTACGGGTCATTAGGAAAAGGGACGATGGAAACATTGCCTTTTCACGCCCGTGACAGGTTCAGCTATACGATCGTCGACAAATTTGAAGAGAATCAGCAAAAGGTGAGCTCGACCGTGATCCGGGAGCTGTTGGCCGAAGGGCGCGTGCAGGATGTGCCGCTTTATCTCGGGATGCCTTACACGGTAAAAGGTCAGGTCGTCGACGGGGAAAAGCGCGGCCGGATGATCGGTTTTCCAACGGCGAATGTCGCGCTCGGCGAGCGGTACCTTCTGCCGCAAAATGGCGTTTACGCCGTTACGATGCGCACGGCCGATCAGCTGTTTGAAGGAGTGTGCAACATTGGGGTGAAACCGACATTTCATCAGGAAGGAGCGGCAGAGCCCACAATTGAAGTCCATCTGTTTGATTTTTCCGGTGATCTTTATGGAGCGCATGTCGAAGTAGAATTTCACCTTTTTATCCGCCCAGAGCAAAAGTTTGCCGGTGTCGAGGCTCTCGTTTCGCAAATAAAAAAAGACAAGCAGCAGGCAATTGATTACTTTCGCCATAACAGCTCTTGATTTCAGCGTAAAAAAAGAGTATAGTGATAATTGTACTTTTATGTACAGATCCTGTCCTTGGCAAAACGAGTCACCGACGTTTGCTCGGGATGAGGAGATTATAATAAAGGAGGTGGATTGGATGGCATTAACACAAGAGCGTAAGAACGAACTAATTGCTGAGTTCAAAACGCATGATACGGACACTGGTTCTCCAGAGGTTCAAGTAGCTATCCTAACTGAGCAAATCAACACATTAAATGAGCATTTACGTACTCACAAGAAGGATCATCACTCACGTCGTGGTCTTCTTAAAATGGTTGGTCAGCGTCGTAACCTGTTAACATACCTGCGTAATAAGGATGTTACTCGTTACCGTAATCTTGTTGATAAGCTTGGCTTACGCCGATAATCATGAAGAAAGCGGGAGTTTTCCCGCTTTTTTCTTGATTTCAAAAGATTGGAAAACAAACATATTTCAGCCAAATTATGTCTGTTTATAACGCAGAGGGCGGTTATTGCCTATTTCTTCTTTTATTTTCGTCCGAAATAGGGAATAATACATGATAGATGAATGAATATTGGTGTACGAGAGGAGTACGCGTAATGGAACAAACGAAACACGAATTTAAAATGGATTGGGCTGGTCGCGAGCTAACGGTAGAAACGGGGCAGTTGGCCAAACAGGCAAACGGGGCCGTTCTAATCAGATATGGTGATACAGCCGTGTTGTCGACAGCAACAGCTTCAAAGGAACCAAAGGACCTTCCGTTCTTTCCGCTGACAGTGAATTATGAAGAGCGTTTGTATGCAGCCGGAAAAATTCCGGGAGGCTTTATTAAACGTGAAGGACGTCCGAGTGAAAAGGCGATTTTGGCGAGCCGTCTGATCGACCGCCCGATTCGTCCGTTATTCCCTGACGGCTTCCGTAATGAGGTGCAGGTAATTAGTATCGTCATGAGTGTCGATCAAAATTGTTCGTCTGAAATGGCGGCAATGGTCGGCTCATCTTTGGCATTATCTATTTCAGATATTCCGTTCGGAGGACCGATTGCCGGTGTGACGGTTGGACGTCTTGATGGAGATTTCGTCATTAACCCAACGACTGAGCAGCTCGATAAAAGCGATATCAATCTTGTCGTCGCGGGAACGAAGGACGCCATCAATATGGTTGAAGCCGGCGCCGATGAAGTACCTGAAGAAGTGATGCTTGAAGCGATCATGTACGGTCACGAGGAAATCAAGAAAATCATCGCCTTCCAGGAAGAGATCATCGCAGCAGTCGGTAAGGAAAAATCGGAGATCAAGCTGAAGCAGGTCGACGCGGAGCTTGACCAGGAGATTCGTCAGCTGGCGGAAGCGAAGCTGAAGGAAGCGGTTCAAGTGCCGGAAAAGCACGCGCGCGCCGAAGCGATTGATGCGGTAATGAAGGAAACGCTCGCCGTATTCGAAGAGCGTGAAGAAGTCGCAAAAAGCGACGTTGAAGAAGTGCTGAATAAAATTGTCAAAGAAGAGGTCCGCCGTTTGATTACGGTCGAAAAGATCCGTCCGGACGGCCGGAAAGTTGACGAGATTCGTCCGTTGGCTTCACAGGTGCATTTACTGCCGCGGACGCACGGTTCAGGCTTGTTCACACGCGGTCAAACGCAGGCGCTCAGCATTTGTACATTAGGCGCATTAGGTGACGTGCAAATTCTTGACGGCTTGGGAATCGAAGAATCGAAGCGCTTTATGCACCACTATAATTTCCCGCAATTCAGCGTCGGTGAGACAGGTCCGATTCGTGCTCCGGGTCGCCGGGAAATTGGACATGGTGCTCTTGGAGAACGGGCGTTGGAGCCGGTTATTCCGAATGAAAATGAATTTCCGTATACCGTTCGCCTCGTCTCTGAAGTTCTTGAGTCAAACGGCTCAACGTCACAGGCCAGTATCTGTGCGAGTACATTGGCGATGATGGATGCCGGTGTGCCGATTAAAGCGCCGGTTGCCGGAATTGCGATGGGACTTGTCAAGCAAGGGGACCATGTATCCGTTCTAACCGATATTCAAGGAATGGAAGATGCGCTCGGCGACATGGACTTTAAAGTAGCTGGAACGAGAGATGGCGTAACAGCGCTGCAGATGGACATTAAAATCGATGGGATTAACCGCGCTATTTTGGAAGAAGCGCTTGCTCAGGCGAAGCGGGGCCGGATGATTATTCTTGATAACATGCTTGAAGCGATTGCGGAATCGCGCAAAGAGCTGTCTGAGTACGCTCCTAAGATTATGACGATGCGAATCAATCCTGACAAGATTCGCGACGTGATTGGACCAAGCGGAAAGATTATTAATAAAATTATCGAAGAAACCGGCGTGAAAATTGACATTGAGCAGGATGGAACCGTCTATATTTCTTCGATCGATATGCAGATGAATGAAAAGGCCCGCGCGATTATCGAAGATATTGTCCGCGAAGTGGAAGTCGGACAAACCTACCTCGGAAAAGTAAAGCGGATTGAGAAGTTTGGCGCGTTCGTCGAGCTCTTTAAAGGGAAGGACGGGCTTGTGCATATTTCCCAACTGGCGGAAGAGCGCGTCAATAAAGTCGAAGATGTCGTGAAGATCGGCGATGAAATTCTCGTTCGTGTTACGGAGATTGACAATCAGGGCCGAGTGAATCTTTCTCGGAAAGTCATTCTCAAGGAAGAGAAAGAGCGCCAGGAACAAGCGCAAAAATAATGGTTGAAGCTGGCTGTGAAGCTCATGCCGGTGATCGCTTCGGGGGTGCATCTTTTGATGTGCCCCCTAGGCATGAACCCGTACTATCTACTACATAAATTTTCTTCTAACCTGTCCGACTCATGCATAAAATGGCATGAGAGGAGGGCTGAAGTGATGAAGAAAAAGCTCGTTCATGTGTGTGTATTCTTTTTCATAGTTGTGTTATCGATCGGGGCCGTCCAAAACCCCTTTTCGCTTCATTATATTGGAGAGCTGAAAGATGACAGTCAAATGGTCATAAAGCAGCAGGATCCTCTCTATGAAGAAATTGCTGCCCGGGCCGAGGAATACAGGGAAGCGGCGATTGATGCGCGGATTGACCGAGTGTGGAAGGCGGTGCCCGGCTATAACGGCCGTGAAGTGGATATTGATGCTTCCTTTGATAAAATGAAAAAGCTGGGAAGCTTTGCCGAAGAAAGGCTGATTTACCGTGAAACGAGTCCGAGTGTCCATTTAGAGGATTTACCGCCAGCCGGTATTTATAGAGGAAACGAGCAAAAACCGATGATCACATTTTTAGTCAATGTGGCGTGGGGAAATGAATACTTGCCGGAAATCGTCAAAGTGCTAAACAAGTATGATCTGAAGACGACTTTTTTTCTCGACGGTTCATGGGTCAAGAAGAATCCGAGCCTGGCAATGATGCTCGTGGAGGAAGGCCATGAGATTGGCAATCATGCTTACTCTCATCCAGATATGAATACGCTGACCGCAGCAAGGATTGAGGAAGAAATAAGCAGAACGAACGAAGTGATTGAAGCAACGCTCGATTTAACACCGGAGTGGTTCGCTCCGCCAAGCGGAAGCTATAATCAAACTGTTGTCGAGCAGGCGGCCAAGCATGGGATGAAAACGATTCTCTGGTCTGTTGATACCGTTGACTGGCGCAAGCCGGATCCAAATGAAATGGTCAATCGTGTCCTTTCTAAGCTCCATAATGGGGCGATGATTTTGATGCATCCGACAGAGCCGACAGCAGCCGGTCTGGAAGCATTAATTAAAGGGATTCAGGCAGAGGGCTATCGCATTGGCCCTGTATCTGAATTGCTTTCTGAAAAACGGGTAATGTTACAAACAGCGCTTGATTAGGTATAGGGGGATGAAGATTGATAAATAGAATTGAACTAGATAATGGTGTCCGCATTTTAGCAGAGCAAATTCCGACTGTCCGTTCCATTTCGATCGGCATCTGGATTGGCACGGGCTCACGTTTTGAACAAAAGCAGGAAAACGGCATCTCGCATTTCCTTGAGCATATGTTTTTTAAAGGGACGACATCCCGCAGCGCGGCGGAAATTGCGGAATCGTTCGATCGGATTGGCGGACAGGTCAATGCGTTCACCTCAAAGGAATATACGTGCTACTATGCAAAGGTTCTTGACGAACACGCCGGGTACGCTGTCGATATTCTCGCCGATATGTTCTTCCATTCGGTGTTTGATGAAGAAGAGCTGAAGAAAGAAAAAAATGTCGTTTTTGAAGAAATCAAAATGGTTGATGACACCCCGGATGATATCGTCCATGACTTGCTAAGTGAAGCGAGCTACGGAAAGCATCCGCTCGGCCTGCCGATTTTAGGAACGGTCGAGACGTTGCAAACGTTCACGAGTGAAACGCTCCGTGATTATATTGAGCGCTTTTATACGGGGAGCAATGTCGTCGTCTCGATTGCCGGCAATGTGACCGCGGACGTGATTGAGCAATTAAAGAGCGTCTTCTCAAAAGTAAAGCCTTCAACGAACACGTTCAAGCTAGAGGCTCCTGCTTTCTTTTCTGAAACACTCGTTCGCAAAAAAGAGACAGAACAAGCTCATCTTTGTTTGGGCTATCCTGGGCTTGCCGTCGGCAGCACGGATATTTATGCGCTCGTTCTGTTAAACAATTTGCTTGGCGGCAGCATGAGCAGTCGTCTGTTTCAGGAGATTCGGGAGAAGCGCGGCCTTTGCTATTCCGTCTTTTCTTATCATTCCTCCTATCAGGACAGCGGCATGCTGACGGTCTATGCCGGAACGGCTCACCAGCAGCTTGAGGATCTGACATCAGCTCTGCTGGAGACGACAGGGCAGCTCGCGGAAGAAGGAATCACGGAAAAAGAATTGCAAAATGGCAAGGAACAGCTGAAGGGCAGCCTGATGCTCAGCCTTGAAAGCACGAACAGCCGCATGAGCCGAAACGGCAAAAATGAGCTGCTGCTGCGCAAGCACCGCACGCTCGATGATATGCTTGCAGAGATTAACGGGGTCACGTTAAGCCAGGTTAATTCCCTGGCCGGGCAAATTTTGAAGGAAAAACCGTCGATTTCCTTAATTAACAGCACAGGAAAGCTGCCGGGCAATCTGCAATAGAAAGAAAGGGAAAGGCTGCCACCTTTCATAAACAGACTCGAGCTTGAGACAAACTAGCTTTGTGGCGGTTCCGCACCTTGCTTAAGGGCTGGGCAAAAGGTAAAGGCAACCTTCTGTCCCTGCCTCTATGTATTATAGTGGCAATGAAGGAAGGGGCTGTGTCAAAATTTTGGCACGCCCCTTCTTTTTTTATGAATCGCCACATACCTATGTAGAAAAGCTGTACGAAGGGAGTGTGTCGAATGCGACTAAGCGAGATCAGCAGCAAAGAAATTATTGATTACCAAAAAGGAGAGCGCCTTGGAATTTTAGGACAGACCGATTTGCTAATCAATGAACAAACAGGAGAGATCGAAGCCTTTATTATTCCGACGATGAAATGGTTCGGACTCGGCAAGAAGGACCGGGAAGTTACCGTGCACTGGCAGCAAATAAAAAAGATCGGCGAGGATATGATCATCATTGATTTAGACGAGTAGTAAGCATAGACCTCTCTCGCAGCCTCATCAGCTCACGTCTGAAAGGGAGGAATTCACGGTGTGTCAAACAGGCAAGCCGCTCCTTTTGACACACCATATACAAGCACTCCCTGCATTGCGCTTGTCTGAAAAAGAGAACCAGCTTCTTTTTCAGACAAGCTTTTTTTGTGCGCAAAGGGAAGACACGATGGCGAAAAGCCGGACGAGCCTTCGTAGTCCGCCAGCTCCGGTAACCAGCTTCGTTATCTCCCAATCTTTTTCCTTGTTTTCGGCTGCTCTGTTTGCTGCATCTCGTCAGCGCTTTTTCGTAACTCGAAGAAGAGTAATGGCTCCGCGCTCGTTACTAAAAAGCTTCAGCCTCTTCGTGGTCAACGGCTTTTTCAAGCGGAAAGGTATTCACCCTTCTCCGCCGTGCCACATAAACTATGGTTGAATGTTCAAATGGGGTCTAAAGGGAAGGGAGTCGCAGAAAGGAGAACAAGTGCACATGCTAACAGATAAACATATCGTCGTGATCGGCGGGGATGCCCGGCAGCTGGAAATTATTCGCAAACTGTCGACCTTAGATGCCAAAATTACACTCGTCGGCTTCGATCAGCTTAATGACGGTTTTATCGGAGCCTCAAAGCAGACGATGAATGAAGTCGATTGGAGTACAGTTGATGCTATTTTTCTGCCGATAAGCGGAATGAGCATGGAAGGAAAAGTGGATACGATTTTTTCAGATGAAACGATTGAATTGACTGGAGAGCAGTTGAAAGAAACGCCGGATCATTGCGTCGTTTATTCAGGGATTACAAACAGCCGGCTCGACAGCTGTGTAAACGAGGCAAATCGCCAGCTTGTGCTCTTAATGGACCGGGATGATATTGCTATTTATAATTCAATTCCTACAGCCGAAGGCGCGGTCATGATGGCGATTCAGCATATGGAAATTACGATTCACGGGGCGGAAGTGGCGGTTCTCGGCCTCGGGCGCGTCGGGATGACGGTCGCCAGAACGTTTGACGCGCTAGGAGCGAATGTATCTGTCGGCGCGAGAGAATCACGGGATATCGCCCGGATTACCGAAATGGGGTTGAAGCCATTTTATATCGAGGACATCAAAACAGCGCTGCGAACCGTTGATCTTTGCATTAATACAATACCCGCACCCGTACTTACGGCAAATGTCCTGGCAGAGATGCCGCTGCACGCTTTCATTATCGATTTAGCCAGCAAGCCCGGCGGCACGGATTTTCGCTATGCCGAAAAAAGAGGAATGAAAGCATTGCTTGCACCGGGGCTGCCTGGCATCGTCGCCCCGAAAACGGCCGGGCAAATTCTCGCTGACGTGCTGACTGTCCTGCTAGAAGGATAAGGAGCAGAGGCGGTTTCAAATGCGAGGGAGGGCGTCGCACGTCACTTCAAAGAAAACTGCGCAGCGGTTTTCTTATTTCATAGAGGAGGAGAAGAGATGAGCTTAAAAGGAAAACACATCGGCTTTGGGTTAACGGGATCTCACTGCACCTATGACGCGGTTATGCCGGAAATGGAGAAATTGGTTCAGCTCGGAGCAAAGGTGACGCCATTTGTTTCCTACACGGTGCAAACAACAGATACAAAGTTTGGCGACAGCGCCGATTGGCTGAAGCGGATTCAGGAAATTACAAGCGAGCCGATTGTTGATTCAATCGTCAAGGCGGAGCCTTTTGGCCCGGCGACGCCGCTTGACTGCATGGTTATCGCGCCGATCACCGGCAATTCGACGAGCAAGTTGGCGAACGCGCTAACCGACTCACCTGTATTAATGGGAGCAAAGGCGACATTGCGAACCGGCAGTCCGGTTGTACTCGGCATTTCAACAAACGACGCGCTCGGTCTAAACGGGGTTAACGTGATGAAGCTAATGGCGACGAAGAACATTTACTTTATTCCATTTGGCCAGGATGACCCGATCAAAAAACCAAACTCGTTAGTCGCCAGAATGGAAGCATTAGTGGACACGGTCGAGGCTGCAATCGCTGGCAAGCAACTTCAACCGGTTCTCGTGGAAAAATTCAGAGATTAACGGATACGTGCTGTTGCACAAAAGCAATATTTCCCTTAAAGTTTAATAGAGGAAACGAACAGGTCAGGATATGATATAATCAATCCATCCTCTCGTCGTTAACACTTAAACTGTAGAGAATTTGGAAGGGAGATTACGAGAATCATGACAACAGCGAATTATCACGTGGCCGTGGTCGGAGCAACGGGCGCAGTCGGACAACAAATGCTCAAAACATTAGAGGAGCGCCAATTTCCAATTGCAAGCTTAAAGCTTTTATCATCAAAACGGTCTGCAGGAAAGAAAGTAACCTTTAAAGGGGAAGAATATACAGTGGAAGAGGCAACGCCTGAAGCGTTTGAAGGGGTGCAGGTCGCCTTGTTCAGTGCGGGCGGCTCTGTCTCCAAAGCGCTGGCGCCGGAAGCTGTTAAGCGCGGGGCCATTGTGGTCGACAATACGAGTGCGTTTCGGATGGATCCGACTGTACCGCTTGTCGTACCGGAAGTAAACGAAGCGGATTTAAAGGATCATAACGGAATCATTGCCAATCCGAACTGCTCAACGATTCAAATGGTTGTCGCACTTGAACCGATCCGTGAAAAATACGGGTTGAAAAAAGTCATCGTCTCCACGTATCAGGCAGTATCCGGAGCGGGACTTGAAGCGATTGAAGAAATGAAGCAGCAAACAAGGGATATCCTTGACGGGAAGGAATTCACCCCGCAAATCCTGCCGGTTGGCGGCGATAAAAAGCATTATCAGATTGCTTTTAACGCGGTACCGCAAATCGATTTATTCCAGGATAATGGCTATACATTTGAAGAAATGAAAATGATAAATGAGACGAAAAAAATCATGCATATGGCTAACCTTGAAGTCGCCGCGACATGCGTGCGCCTCCCTGTTGAAACAGGGCATTCTGAATCAGTTTATATTGAGACGGAGCAAGGCGGGGCGTCGGTACAAGAGCTGAAAGATCTGCTTGCCCAAGCGCCTGGGATCACGTTACAGGATGATCCGGCTAATCAAATCTATCCGCTTGCTTCAGAATGCGTTGGCAAAAATGATGTGTTTGTCGGTCGGATTCGTCATGACCTGAATCGCGATAACGGGTATCATATGTGGATTGTGTCTGATAACTTATTAAAGGGTGCGGCCTGGAATTCCGTGCAAATTGCGGAAAGTCTCGTGAAATTAGGTCTTCTGTCTTAATCGCCTAACAGGTGGATCCGTTCCTTCCTACTCTCGTTTTAGGAGACAGGGGAGGAGCACCCTTTTAATCTGCGTGGAGAAAAAGAAGGTGTCCGATGAAAATTATTGTACAGAAATTCGGTGGTACGTCCGTTCGTAATGAGGAAAGCAGACAGCAGGCAGCTGCTCATGTCCAAAAAACGGTCGAGGAAGGCTATAAGGTCGTCGTTGTCGTCTCGGCGATGGGACGGCTTGGGGAACCTTATGCGACCGACACGTTGCTTAGCTTAATTGAGCCTGAACACTTGACGAAGCGCGAGCAGGATCTGCTCGTCTCAACTGGTGAAATGATTTCAGCAGTCGTGTTTTCGAATTTACTTAACAGCCGAAGTCTGTCCGCTGTTGCCTTGACCGGCGCACAGGCCGGCTTTCGGACGAACAATGATTTTACCCAGGCAAAAATTATCGAAATGAGCTGCGAGAGAGTCAAGGAAGAGCTTGCCGCGCATGATGTCGTCGTCGTTGCCGGCTTTCAAGGGCAGTCGGAAGCAGGTGAAATGACGACGCTCGGCCGGGGAGGCAGCGATACGTCGGCAACGGCATTGGGGGCTGCCCTTCAGGCTGAATGGGTTGATATTTTCACCGATGTCGAAGGGGTGATGACCGCCGACCCGCGGATCGTTAAGGATGCACGGCCGCTTGAAACGATGACCTATAATGAGATTTGCAATATGGCCTATCAAGGAGCGAAAGTGATTCATCCGCGTGCGGTTGAAATTGCGATGCAGGCGAAGCTGCCGATCCATATCCGCTCGACCTATTCAGACAGCCGCGGCACATTAGTGACGATGGAGGCGGGTCAGCCGAAGGATGTTCATGAACGGTTGATCACCGGGATTGCCCACGTCGCCAATGTGACACAGATTAAGGTCACGGCAAAGGAAGGGCAATACGACTTGCAGGAGAAAGTGTTCAAAGCGATGGCCCAGCAAAAAATCAGCGTTGATTTTATTAATATTAATCCTCATGCAGTCGTCTACACGGTGATGGAACAGGTTGCCGACAAAGCGATTGCCGTTTTGAATGAGCTTGGTTTTGAGCCGGAAGTCAACCGTCATTGTGCGAAAGTATCGGCTGTCGGAGCAGGGATGACAGGGGTGCCGGGGGTGACAGCGAAAATCGTTAGCGCTTTATCACAGCAAAATATCCAAATTCTCCAGTCAGCTGATTCTCATACAACGATTTGGGTTCTCGTGAAGGAGGAGGATATGAGTAAAGCTGTTAATGCACTCCATCATATGTTTCATCTTGATCAATTAGGGCAACAGCAAGGATAACACGTCGGAGAATTCCCTAAAGAAGGAGCTGGGAGAAATGGAGTTTGGTCATGTGTATACAGCGATGGTGACGCCCTTTGACGAAAAAGGGGCTCTTCACCTTAAGCGGCTGGAGGAGCTGATCGATCATTTGCTTGCTAACGGGACGGATGCATTGGTGGTGGCCGGGACGACGGGAGAATCACCAACGTTATCGCCTTCGGAGAAGCTTGAGCTTTTTCAGCATTGTGTGGATTATGTGAAAAAGCGGGTGCCGGTGATCGCCGGTACGGGAAGCAACGATACAAAGGGATCTGTGGAGCTAACGGAAAAAGCGGAGGCGCTCGGTGTTGATGGCATCATGCTTGTCACGCCTTATTACAACAAGCCGTCGCAAAAAGGTCTGTATGAGCATTTTAGAACGATTGCTTCGCGTACGACATTGCCGGTTATGCTTTACAACGTTCCCGGGCGCACGGCCCTTCATATGGAGGCTGAGACGGTGATCGCCTTATCAAAAATAAAAAATATTACCGCGGTAAAAGAATCAAGCGGTGATCTCGAACATATGGCAAAGCTGATCACCGAAACGGCGGATGACTTTATTCTTTATACAGGGGATGATGGCAACACGCTGCCGGCGATGGCGATCGGGGCAAGAGGCGTTGTTTCCGTCGCTTCGCATATTATCGGTGCGGAAATGCAGACGATGATTTCTCATTTTTTACAAGGAAATGTCAGCGAGGCAGCGGCGCTTCACCGTCAACTTTTGCCGACGATGCAGGCGATGTTTTCCGCGCCCAATCCAACATGCGTGAAATATGCGCTTGAGGCAAGGGGAATTGAGGTCGGCGGCGTCCGCCTGCCGCTCGTTCCGCTTGATGAACAGCAGAAAAAAACAATCGACGCTGTCTTAGCATAAGAGGCGTGCAAGGCTTTTAAAGCCAAAGAAGCTTGCTTCAAAAGGAGTCAACCTGCCTTTTGGAGCAGGCTTTTTTTGTTGTCAGCATGCCGCTAAAACGGAGCTTTCACGTTTTCCACAATCAATATCTCCTCATTTTTGAAATGATAAGAATAGACGTCCACCTGTCATTATTTGCGGGGCAAAACATCCCCTGTTTTTCTTTTTTTACCGGGTGAAAGGCCAGCGCCTGTCGTTTCGGCTCAAAATTTGGATACCTTTAGGTAATATTGACAGATGAGGAAGTTCAGCTTGTGTTTCAATTTACAAATAAGGTATACTGAAAACAATGATTTGTTCGGATAAAGAATGGGGCTGTGTCGAAAGTGAGGCAATGACGTAGTGCGCGCTATCTGCCTGCAATGGGGAAGCCATGTTAGCAGGCTTTGACGATCTTGCAGCGGCTCCGTGAACTCCCGAGGTGCTCAAAAGAGCGGGAAGTTGCTGATGAGACACCTTTTTCATGACGTAATGGAGACAGCCTTGCATCGTTGGGCAGTAGAGATGTGCAATGGCTGAAGCGTCACCCGGCATTGTTCTGTGAGTAGGGCAGCTCTGCCATTTTAAACGAATAGAAGGTCATCTATGCCAAGGATGATAGAACGGATAAAAAGCAACATAGAGATTGATGAAAGTAGGAGGAACGTCCATTGTCAAAAGAAAATAATGAAAAAGTACGTGTGTTTGCCCTCGGTGGAGTAGGTGAAATCGGCAAAAACATGTACGTTGTAGAGGTGAATGAGGACATCATTGTCGTCGACGCCGGTTTGATGTTTCCGGATGATGATATGCTTGGAGTCGACATCGTGATTCCTGATGTATCCTATCTTGTTGAACATGAAGAACGTGTACGGGGAATCATTCTGACCCATGGTCATGAGGACCATATCGGAGGATTATCATATGTGTTAAAGAAAATAAATGTTCCTGTCTATGGAACGAAGCTTACCCTTGGCCTAGTTGAAGAAAAACTGAAAGAAGCAGGGATTTTCCGTCAGACGACATTGCGTTTGATCGATGCAAACAGCCGTCTGAAAATCGGCTCGACTCCTGTCTCTTTTTTCCGAACAAATCATAGTATTCCAGATTCTGTCGGCGTTACGATTGAAACGTCACAGGGAGCAGTCGTGCATACCGGCGACTTTAAATTTGATCAAACCCCGGTGGACGGCAAACAAGCCGATATCGGAAAGATGGCCGCCATCGGTCAGCGCGGCGTTCTTTGCCTGCTCTCTGACAGCACGAATGCCGAACGTCCCGGCCTGACAAAGTCCGAAACAGAAGTTGGACAAGGCATCGCCGAAGTATTCGAAAAGACGGAAGGGCGAATCATCGTCACGACCTTCGCTTCGAATGTCCATCGGATTCAGCAGGTGATCCAGGCTTCTATTGCAGCGAAACGAAAGCTTGCTGTTGTCGGAAAAAGCATGGTGCGCGTCATCACGATTGCCTCCAAGCTCGGCTATCTTGAAGCGCCGAAGGATCTTTTTATTGATATCGATGAAATTGGCAAGTATCGCGACGAGCAGCTCGTTATTATTACGACCGGCAGTCAGGGAGAGCCGATGTCAGCGCTGACGCGGATGGCAAAAGGGGCTCACCGGCAAATTACGATTACCAATCACGATACGGTCATTATTGCCGCCTCGGCGATTCCGGGAAATGAAAAGTCCGTCTCGTCGATTATTGATCAGCTTCATCGGATCGGGGCGGAAGTCGTCTATGGACAAGCCAAAGTTCACGCCTCCGGTCACGGCAGTCAAGAAGAGCTGAAATTGATGCTTAATTTGATGCGCCCTAAGTATTTTGTACCGATTCACGGTGAGTTCCGGATGCAGCATGCCCATCGCAAGCTCGCTTTGCAGGTCGGAATCAAGCCGGAAGCGATCTTCCTTGTTGATAAAGGGGAAGTCGTTGAGTTTACGAACAATCAGGCGCGTAAAAGCGGCAAGGTGCCATCCGGCAACGTGTTAATCGACGGTCTTGGCGTCGGCGATGTCGGAAACATTGTGCTGCGTGACCGCCGCCTCTTATCAAAGGACGGGATTCTTGTTGTCGTCGTAACATTAAACAAGAAAACGGGCGAATTCGTCGCCGGTCCGAATATTATTTCGCGCGGCTTTGTGTACGTGCGCGAATCGGAAAAGCTGCTTGAAGAAGCCAATACATTGGTGGAAGTCATTTTGAAGAAATGTGTCAGTGAACAGGTTAATGAATGGTCTTCGCTGAAGAGCAATGTTCGAGAAGGATTGAGCCGCTTCCTGTTTGAAAAAACGAAAAGACGGCCGATGATTCTGCCGATTATTATGGAAGTATAAGCGCCGAGCCATAGCTCTTCTTCGAGTGACGAAAAAAGAAGCTTTTCGGTGGCCTTCGTTTCAGAGATGTCTCAAAAGGGTGAAGTAGACCTTGCGGGACATCTCTTCTTTGTTTTGCGGCCGATGGATGAAACGTTGGAAACAAGCTCATACTACGGGAAGAAGGATGATGAAAGGAGGCGTGTGGTCGATGACAATGGAACAACCTTATGCCGAACAGCCACAGCCGAATCAACCGGCTCCGAAAGAGGAGAAGGGATCGGGAATTTTGGACAAGATTCAGGAGTTAGGTCAGACGAATGTGCCTGATATGGCGCAGTCAAATATTCATTGTATGACGGTTGTCGGTCAAATCGAAGGGCATATGCAGCTCCCGCCACAAAACAAAACGACGAAATACGAGCATCTCATTCCCCAGCTTGTCGCGATTGAACAAAACCCGAAAATTGAAGGGCTATTGCTCATTTTAAATACGGTTGGCGGGGATGTGGAAGCCGGTCTGGCGATCTCCGAAATGGTCGCTTCGATGTCAAAGCCTTCCGTAACCCTCGTGCTTGGAGGAGGTCATTCGATCGGGGTGCCGATTGCCGTCGCCGCCGACTATTCGTTTATTGCCGAAACGGCGACGATGACGATTCATCCGGTCAGACTGACAGGATTAGTGATCGGGGTTCCGCAATCATTTGAGTATTTGGACAAAATGCAGGAGCGGGTCATCAGCTTTGTGACGAAGCACTCAAATATTACAGAAGAGAAATTTAAAGAGCTGATGCTTTCGAAAGGCAATTTAACGAGAGATATCGGGACGAATGTAATTGGAACGGATGCGGTGAAATACGGTTTGATTAATGAGGTTGGCGGGATCGGTCAGGCGCTCGGAAAGCTGAACAGTCTGATTGACGAGTACCGGCAAAAACAGGCTGACGGAAAGGATGAGGTCATCCAATGATTCTCTATACAATGGTTCCTCCTGAATTCATTTTCCCAGAAGAGGAACAAAGCTACAAATCCCAGCAGGTTATTCCGTGTGAAGCCGGCCAGTTGATCGTAGAGCGGCTTAATGCCTCCGAATACCGGATTGTACGGCTGCTGAGCGGAGATCCGATGCATTATTTAAATGAAAAATATACACCCGGAACCGTCATCCAGGCAAAACCGCAATTTTAGCATGTAGACAGGCATAGTCTATGCTATAATTAACTTCATCCAAGAATGGTCGAAGCAGCCAGCTGGCTGCTTCTTAAGTATTGAATGGAAATTGTGATTGAAGTAAAGGGTGAAACGTATGGCAAGACGAAAGAAAAAAAGAAAAACCGAGTGGAAATCCCAGCTGACATTTGAACTCATCGGTCTCGGATTGCTTGTCATTGCTGTCGTTACATTAGCACGACTTGGAACAGTTGGCGAAACCTTTGTGCGACTATTCCGTTTTTTTCTCGGAGAATGGTTTGCTGTGCTCGCCTTCGGTTTATTGGCGATTTCCATCTACATTATGGTCAAGCGTCAGCAACCTAAGCTGTTGACGCGCCGAATGTCGGGAGCCTATGTCATTCTTCTTTCTATGGCTTTATTCAGTCATGTTGGTTTATTCAACCAGCTTGCCGGTCAAGAAGGATTTCAAGACAGGTCGGTCATTCGCAATACGTGGAACCTGTTTTGGATGGAAATGAGAGGGGAGATCCCGCCTGCCGACCTGGGCGGTGGGATGATCGGCTCTCTGGCCTTTGCCATGAGCCACTTTTTATTCGCTGAAGCAGGGACTTATTTTTTATGCTTTGTATTGTTTATGATCGGATTAATTTTGATTACAGGTCGCTCGCTTTCGGAGCTTATCGGCAAATTGTTCCGACGCAGCTATCTTTTCTTAAGTGACAGCTTTCGTTCATTCGGCGCTGAACTGAAGCAAATGAAAGAAAGAACGAAGGAAAAGCTGGAAGAAGAGCGAAAAAACCAGAAGAAAAAAAAGAAAAAGCGGCCGTTGCCTGATGAGGCTGATGAAATTGAACCGGCGACTGAACAGCCCGAAGGCGAGCCGGAAATTGTCGATTTCACCCAAAAGCTGTATCCGCCGGTTGAAGAGAAACGAAAGGTGGAACAAGAGAAAGAAGAGGTCAAAGCGGTGGACGAGCCCGTCCAGGAAGCGCTTGTCACAGCCCAGGAGACGAATGAAGCGTATCAGCTTCCAAGCTTTGAGCTGCTCAAGCTGCCCGATAATCCAAGTCAATCCGGGGAAAAACGCCAGTTGACTGAAAACGCGCGCAAGCTGGAACAGACTTTAGAAAGCTTTGGCGTCAAAGCCCGCGTGTCGAAGGTGCATCTCGGCCCGGCTGTGACGAAGTACGAAGTTAACCCGAGCATCGGGGTGAAAGTGAGCAAAATTGTCAATCTTGCTGATGATCTGGCGCTTGCCCTCGCGGCAAAGGATATCAGAATCGAAGCGCCGATTCCGGGCAAGTCGGCGATCGGGATTGAAGTGCCTAATCAGGAAGTGGCGATTGTCACGTTGCGCGAAGTTCTTGATTCGCCTGAATCGCAGCGTGAAAGCAACGTCCTCGCTGTCGGCCTCGGACGGGATATTTCCGGGGAACCCGTTCTCGCTCATTTGAACAAAATGCCCCATCTTCTTGTGGCAGGAGCGACAGGCAGTGGGAAAAGTGTTTGTATTAACGGCATTATTACAAGTATTTTATTAAAGGCGAAGCCGCATGAAGTGAAGCTGATGATGATCGATCCGAAGATGGTCGAGCTGACGGTATACAATGGTATTCCTCATCTGCTCACCCCTGTTGTGACAGAAGCGAAAAAAGCGTCCCAGGCGTTGAAGAAAGTTGTCGCCGAGATGGAACGGCGCTATGACTTGTTTTCCCATACGGGAACAAGAAATATCGAGGGCTATAACGAAACGATCAGACGTCATAATGAAGCCGAAGAAGCAAAGCAGCCGATGCTGCCTTACATCGTCGTCATAGTCGATGAGCTCGCTGATTTGATGATGGTAGCTTCTGGCGATGTCGAGGACTCGATTGCCCGCCTCGCGCAAATGGCGCGTGCTGCCGGGATTCATATGATCATTGCGACACAGCGGCCATCCGTCGATGTGATTACCGGAGTGATTAAAGCGAACATCCCGTCGCGTATTGCCTTCGGTGTATCCTCGCAAACCGACTCAAGAACAATCCTCGATTCAGGCGGCGCAGAAAAGCTGCTCGGCCGCGGGGACATGCTCTATATGCCGGTTGGTGCGACGAAGCCGAAGCGGGTGCAAGGGGCGTTTCTCTCCGATCAGGAAGTTGAAGATGTCGTCAACTTTGTCATCTCCCAGCAAAAAGCGCAATACCAGGAGGAAATGACACCAACCGAGGAGAAAGCAGTGGAAGGACAAGTGGAGGATGAGCTGTATCAGCCTGCTGTTGAGCTCGTGACGGAAATGAACACCGCCTCTGTTTCGATGCTGCAGCGTCGTTTCCGCATTGGCTATACGAGGGCGGCTCGCTTAATCGACGAAATGGAAGTCAGAGGCATCGTTGGCCCGTATGAAGGTAGTAAGCCCCGGGAAGTTCTTGTTGAGAAGACAGAGGTGGACGAAGCATCTCATTCATCATAGACGAACTTGGGTGAGGGGGAGACTGGCAAAAGCAAAAGCTACGTCGCCCCTGCCCCTTTGACAAGAGAGAATGAAAAGGAGTGGAGAGTATGATTAAAACGGATCAACGGCCTCTATATTTACAAGTCATTGACCGCATCAAAGAAGATATTGATAAGAAGGTGTATGAAGAAGGGGAAAAGCTGCCATCCGAATTCGAGCTCTCCAAACAGCTTGGGGTCAGCCGGGCGACGCTGCGGGAGGCGCTGCGGATTCTTGAGGAAGAAGGCGTTGTCATCCGCCGTCACGGAGTCGGGACATTTGTTCATTCCAAGCCGTTGTTTACGGCCGGAATCGAGGAAATGTACAGTGTGACGGATATGATCATTCAGGCGAATATGACTCCAGGGACGATCTTTTTGTCCTCTTCGGTGCAGCCGGCAACGGAGGAAGACCGGCGCAAATTCGCGCAGGAAGACCTCGCCGAGATTATGGAAATCGAACGGGTTCGTACGGCGGACGGAACGCCGGTTGTTTACTGTCTGGATCAAATTCCGAACCAGCTTGTTGAAAACCATTCGATCCATGAAACAAAGTCAATTTTCCGTTTTCTTGAAGAGATCGGGCGGACGATTACCCATGCCGTTACCTATATCGAGCCAATCGGCTATCATGAGCACGTCTCGGAAATTTTAGAATGCGACCCGGAATCCTCGTTGCTGCTGCTGAAGCAAATGCATTATGACCAGCTTGAACAGCCGCTGCTCTATTCGTTAAATTATTTTCGTGCCGATAAATTTAAGTTTCATGTTGTAAGAAAAAGGGTGAAAGCATAACCTAAGCTGACTGGCTGAAAAAGGAGATGAGTAGATGAAGCCGTTAACAGAGAAGATCCATAGCTGTGATCAGATGACGATCCACACAGTCCCGACGGATAAATATAAGACAACCTCATTAATCATGATGATGAAAGCCCCGCTGGAACAGGAAACGGTTGCGCTGCGGGCCTTGCTCCCTCAGGTGCTGCAAAACGGTACGGCGTCGAAGCCTTCGCGGAAGGAGCTGCGCCAGACGCTGGACGAGATGTACGGAGCCCTGTTCACAACGGATGTCCAAAAAAAAGGAGAACAGCACATTATCACGCTGCGGTTAGAGGTGGCAAATGAGCAGTTCTTGTCTGATTCCACTCCATTGTTAAAGCAGGCGACGACCTTGCTTGCCGAAATTCTGCTCCACCCGCGTCTTGAGGGCGACACGTTCGTGAACTCAGTGCTGGAAACGGAGAAGCGTTCCCTTATTCAGCGGATCGAATCGGTCTATGACGATAAAATGCGCTATGCGAATGTGCGGGTTACGGAAGAAATGTGTAAAGGGGAGCGGTTTGCGTTAACCGCCTTCGGAACGGCAGAAGAGGTTCAGGCGATCACTGCCGAGTCGTTGCACGACTACTATGTTAACGCGATCCGGACGAATCAGTTTGATCTTTATCTCGTTGGCTCGTTTGAGGAAGAGCAGGCTCTTGCCGATGTGAGAGAAGCGTTTGCCCCGCTGATCGCGATCAATAAGCCGGCAAACCAATTAGTGACGACCGAAAGCCCCGATGTTGATGAGATTCGCGTCGTTCACGAAGCGCAGGACGTTAAGCAAGGCAAGCTTCACATTGGATTCCGCACGTATCTCACCTACAGCGACGAAGATTATGTGGCGATGCAAGTTTGCAACGGCCTGTTTGGCGGCTTTTCTCATTCAAAGCTTTTTATCAATGTTCGCGAAAAGGAAAGCCTCGCTTATTATGCGGCCTCACGGCTTGAAAGCCATAAAGGGATCATGATGGTCATGTCCGGAATCGAATTTGCAAAATATGAACGCGCTGTCGAAATTATTAAAGAGCAATTTGCAGCGATGCAGCAGGGCGACTTCAGCACGGACGAAGTCGAGCAGACGAAGGCGATGCTGAAAAATCAAATTCTCGAAACGGCAGATGTGGCGCGCGGCTATGTTGAACTTCTTTACCACCAGGTGATCAGCGGCAGCAAGCGCGCGCTGTCAGAGTGGCTTGAGCAGGTTGATGCTGTGACGAAAGAAGATATTGTCCGCGTTGCCAAACATGTCAAGCTTGATACGATTTACTTTTTAAAAGGAAAGGAGTGAGTGCCGTGAAGCCTGTTCATTTTTCACAATTGGAGGAAACACTCTACCATGAAACGCTTGAAAACGGGTTAAGCGTCTACATTTTGCCGAAGGAAGGCTTTAATAAAACGTTCGCTACCTTTACGACGAAGTACGGGTCAGTCGACAATCATTTTTTACCGCTTGGAAAAGACGAAGCGATTCAGGTTCCTGACGGCATTGCCCACTTCCTGGAACATAAAATGTTTGAGGATGAAGACGGTGATGTATTCCAGGATTTCAGCAAGCAGGGGGCCTCGGCTAATGCCTTCACGAGCTTTACCCGCACAGCTTACTTATTCTCAAGCACGACGAATGTCGAAAAAAACCTCGATACACTGCTTGATTTCGTGCAGCACCCTTATTTTACCGAGGAAAGCGTCGAGAAAGAAAAGGGGATCATCAATCAGGAAATTACGATGTATGACGATAACCCGGACTGGCGCGCTTATTTTGGCGTGATTGAAAATATGTTTCATACCCACCCGGTGAAGATCGACATCGCCGGTACGATCGAATCGATTTCCCATATTACAAAGGATTTGCTTTACACATGCTATGAAACGTTCTACCATCCGAACAATATGCTGCTGTTCGTAGTAGGGCCCGTCGATCCGGAGGCGATCATGGCGCAAATCAAAGAGAATCAGGCAAGCAAGGAATTTGCCGAGCCGACCGAGCTTCAGCGTTATTTTGACGAGGAGCCGGAGACAGTGGCCCGAAGCAAGCATGTGATCACGATGCCCGTGCAAACGCCGAAATGCCTCGTCGGCTTTAAGGAAAAGGGAGCTGACCGTCAAGGAAAAGAGCTGTTAAAGCGCGAACTTTCCGTCTCTGTGCTGCTCGATGTCATGTTCGGGCAAAGCTCGGAAAATTACCAGACGTTGCTCGAAGAAGGCTTGATCGATGATTCCTTTTCTTTCGATCATTCGGCTGAACAGGGCTTTGGCTTTACGATTATCGGCGGGGATACGAAGCACCCGGACAAACTCGCCGAGCGTTTGCAGGAGATGGTTGAGAGCTTCAAGCAGACCGCTTTAGTAAAAGAAGAAGTCGACCGCGTGGTAAAAAAGAAAATCGGTTCCTTCCTGCGATCGCTTAATTCCCCTGAGTATATCGCCAATCAGTTTACACGCTATCAATTTAATGAGATGAATTTATTTGATGTCGTACCTGTGTTGGAAAGCGTAACGGTTGATGAGCTTCAGCAGGTGCTTGCAGACCATTTTCAATTTGAGCGCTTTACTGTTTGCCAGGTGATGGCGGAAGGGTACAACCAATCATGAGAAAGCAGATTTTACTTACGGGAGCATCGGGCGGGATCGGCCAGGCGATTGCAAGAGAGCTGGCTGCTCCAGGCTGCTCTCTTTTTTTGCATTATGCGACCCAGCGAGAAAAGGTGGAAGCCGTCGGCGAAGCTTGCCGGCAAAGCGGAGCTGAAGTTACGTATATTTGTGCCGACCTCGCGCGTGAAGACGGCGATGAACAGCTGCTTTCCGCGCTGCCTTCGTACGCCGCGCTCGATACGGTCATTCACAATGCCGGAACGAGCCATGCCGGCTTGTTTACCGAAATGACAAAAGCTGAAATCGAGCAGCTGATGAACATTCACCTGCTTAATCCGATGCATATTACGAAGGCGCTGCTGCCGGGGATGCTGTCAAGGCAGGCGGGAAACATCGTCATCATCTCGTCGATTTGGGGTCAGACGGGCGCGGCATGTGAGGTCGCCTATTCCGCGGCGAAAAGCGGTTTGAACGGCTTTGTGAAAGGGCTGGCGAAGGAAGTCGCACCGAGCCGGATTCAGGTCAATGGCATCGCTCCCGGGGCAATTGAGACGGAGATGCTGAACGGGATCGAGCGCGAAAGCCTGATCGAGGATATTCCGGCAAACCGGCTTGGCCGGCCGGAGGAGATTGCAGCCACGGTTCGTTTTTTAACGTCAGGTAAAGCGACTTACATAAATGGGCACATCCTTTCGGTCAATGGCGCGTGGCATTGTTAAAAACATTTTCATGCATAATTTTTCCCTGCCTTAGAAAAAATATAGAATGAAGTACATTATCAAGGAGGAATTTACATGTCTGTATTAGACAATTGGGATCAATGGAAAAATTTCTTGGGTGATCGTCTTCATCAGGCGGAGGACGAAGGGATGAGTGAAAATGTTATCTCTGATGTTGCTTATCAAGTTGGTGAATATTTGTCGCAGCAGGTTGAACCGAAAAACGAACAAGAGCGTATCCTAGCCGACCTTTGGCGCGTAGCCGATGAACAGGAGCAGCATGCGATAGCCAATATGATGGTCAAGCTTGTGCAAAATAACGGCACTCGTTAAGCAGACCCGCTAGTAGACGCCGGGTTTATCGCGGAAAACACTGCAGGTCCATTTGGCGCGAAGGCCGCACCGAAGAAAAATTCCGGGACGAGCTTTTCAACAGCAGGAGACGATGGATATTGCTTTGGACTTGTTCCAAAAGGTCACATTCAACCTTTAGGGACAAGTCCTTCTCTTTTTTTCATAAGAATGGAGCGGGAGAAACGAGAAACCTGTTTTATTTCCGACAAAGTTCTTTCATTTGTGACGAAAATCCATTATCATGAAAGGTAGAGAATACTAGGTGGCAGCGAACCGTCTCCTTCGTATCCAGATTTATCATTGCAGTAAAGGGTGGCATAAATGGATGATGTAAAAGAATGGTATTTAGAATATCATATACATAAGAACAGACCTGGGCTTCTCGGCGATATTTCGTCGTTGCTTGGTATGCTGAAAATCAATATCGTCACGATCAACGGCGTTGACGGGATGTTGCGCGGTATGCTGATTCGCAGTAAAAGTGACGATCAAGTGGCGAGATTCAGGGCGATTTTAGAAACGATCGAGGATATTAAGGTTACGAAATTCAGGGAGCCGCGCGTCCGCGATCGTCTGGCGATTCGTCATGGCCGCTATATCGAGCGGGATGCCGATGACCGCAAAACGTTCCGTTTTATCCGGACGGAGCTTGGTCTGCTTGTCGATTTCATGGCGGAACTGTACAAGCGGGAAGGGCATTTGCTTGTCGGGATTCGGGGAATGCCTCGTGTCGGAAAGACAGAGTCGATTGTCGCTGCCAGCGTCTGTGCCAACAAAAGATGGTCTTTTATTTCTTCGACATTGCTGCGGCAAACGGTGAGAAGTCAGCTGGCTGATGATGAGTTAAGTGAGGATCATATCTTTATCATTGACGGGATTGTGACAACGATGCGCTCGACCGAAAAGCACCGTATGCTTGTTCGGGATATCATGCGACTTCCTGCCGTGAAAGTGGTCGAGCATCCTGATATTTTTGTACGGGAGACAGAGTATGAGTTGGATGATTTTGATTGCATTATCGAACTCAGAAATGATGAAAAAGAAGAGATCACATACGAAGTAGTTGAATCGGGCTTTTCCTCTTTTGATATAAGCTAAGGTGTAGGTAGGTGGTATGATGTCAGAACTAGGTCAATATTTAAAGGAAGTCCGGGAGCAGAAGCAGATCACGTTAGAAGATCTTCAGCGGACGACAAAGATTCAAAAGCGCTATCTCGTTGCGATTGAAGAGGGGAGATACGAGACGCTTCCAGGACTGTTTTACGCCAGGGCATTTGTGAAGACATATGCGGAATCAATCGGTCTTGATCCAGAGCCTTTATTTGATCAATACCGCAATGAGTTGCCCAATCCTCAGCAGGAAACGGTCGCCTTGCCGTCGCGCTCTGAACGGACGAAAAAGACGGCCGTTACGCCGAAAAAGCGGACGCGTGGCAATACGCTGCTTCCCGCAGTGCTCGGGATCGCCGGGGTCATTGTGGTAGTCGTCCTGATTTGGCTGTTAGCGCAATCGATGGGCTGGGGAGGCGACGGCGGCGAGGCCGTTCCGCCGGACATGAATGAAAATGTCGAACTCGATTCCTCGGATGAAGTAGGCACAGAGCCGGAGGAAGAGGAAAATAGTGCGGAGGAAGAGCCGCCTGCTTCGGAGCCGGATGAAGAGGAGCAGGAGGAACAGGAGCCCCCAGAGCCGGAAACAGAGCTTACATTTATTGAAAGCAGCGGCAATACGTCTTATTACCAATTGGAAAATGGTCAGCTGGACGATGTAAGGATTGAGCTAACAGGCACATCTCATATCGATGTGAAAAATGCGTTAGGGCATACGTTCTTTACCGGGATGCCAACGGAAGGCGAAGTGTTGACCTTCGATGAGCTGGCGGCGGAGGAAGAGGTTTTGTTTAACTTCGGTGCTTCTCCATACGTCGAGCTTTACATTAATGGTGAACGGCTTGAATTCCCGCTTGATATCGTTCATCAAAAGGTCACTATTACGGTTGTGGGTCAAAACAGCTGATGATTTGAAAGCAGAGCGTTTGCTTTTCCAGGTTGTCGAACGAAGTCTTCTGTTAGAAGCTGTTCGGCAACCTGTTTTGCTTTTCGGGTCACAGCGTTTCAGGAAAAAGTGGTTTTGGTTACAAATATGGGGATGAATCGTATATAATAACAGTGCGGCTGTTTACTTGATCATTGTTTTGAAGGAAGGGAACATTTTGAATTTACCTAACAAAATTACGATTTCACGCATCTTTCTTATCCCTTTGTTTATGATTTTTTTACTCGCTCCATTGCCATTCGGCGACTTTGTTTTTCTCGGAACGACGATGCCTGTCGCTCATTTTATCGCGGCGTTAATCTTTATCATTGCTTCGGCAACCGATTGGCTTGACGGGTATTACGCGCGCAAGCTGAACTTGATTACGAACTTCGGCAAGTTTCTTGATCCGCTGGCAGACAAATTGCTGATCACGGCAGCGTTAATTGCCCTGGTCGAATTGCAGCTGCTTCCTGCATGGATGGCGATCGTCATTATTAGCCGGGAGTTTGCCGTGACGGGAATCCGGCTTGTAGCAGCCGCAGACGGGGAAGTGATTGCCGCCAGTCCGCTAGGGAAATTAAAAACGGTGGCGCAAATCGTGGCGATCTCTGCCTTGATGTTACATAATTGGCCGTTTCAAGCGCTGTCTTTGCCTTTTGATATGCTTGCGATCTGGATTGCGACGATTTTAACGATCTGGTCCGGTGTTGATTATTTTCAAAAGAACAAACATATTCTTCTAAAATCCAAATAGGGCGGTTGATGATATGAATGCTGAACTCATTTCAGTTGGCTCGGAACTTCTGCTTGGACAAATTGTAAACACGAATGCCGTTTATCTTTCACAGGAGCTCGCTCATCTTGGCATTAACGTGTTTTTTCAATCGACGGTCGGCGATAATAAGCATCGCTTTTATGACACGCTGAAGCAGGCGCACGAGCGCGCCGATGTCGTGATCGTTACAGGAGGGCTCGGTCCGACGAAGGATGATTTGACAAAGGAAACCGTAGCTGAATTTTTAGGGAAAAAGCTCGTCCACGATGAAGAATCGCTTCGTTCGATTGAGGCTTTTTTTGAAAGAAGAAACAGGGTGATGACGCCGAATAACCGCAAGCAGGCGCTTGTCGTGGAAGGGAGCAAGGTGCTGGCCAACCATTTCGGGATGGCGCCCGGCATGGTGATTACTGTCGACAAGAAAATGATTATCCTCCTGCCGGGACCGCCGAAGGAAATGCAGCCGATGTTCAAAAATGAACTGATCCCTTATTTAGTAAGCGGATCAGGCGAACAGGCGGCAATCCAGTCGCGGGTGCTGCGCTTTTTTGATATCGGCGAGTCGCAGCTGGAAACGGAGCTTGAAGATTTGCTCGATGCCCAGACGAACCCGACGATTGCCCCGCTGGCGAGTGAAGGGGAAGTCACGCTGCGGCTGACGGTTAAGCATGCCGATCCGGGTGAGCGGATCAGATTGCTTGATGAAACAGAGAAAAAAATTACCGATCGCGTCGGCGCTTATTTATACGGCTATGATGAAACATCGCTGATCGAACAGGTTTTTTTGCAATTGGTTGAAAAAAACGCTACGATAGCAGCAGCGGAAAGCATAACGGGAGGCTTGTTTTCCGGCAGATTGACTGCCTTTCCAGGCTCATCCAAGGTCGTCCGCGGAGGAAGCGTTGCTTATTCGACGGAAGTGAAGGAAAATGTCCTCGGCGTGTCGAAGAAAGTGATTGCTGAGTATGGAGTCATCAGCCATCAATGCGCGCGGGAAATGGCAGCCTGTGCCAAAGAACAGTATCAGGCGGATATCGCGATCAGTTTTACAGGAGTTGCCGGTCCCGGACTGCAGGAAAACAAGGAACCGGGAACGGTTTTTATCGGTCTGGCCGGTCTGACAGAGGAGCCGCTCAGCTTTGAGCTGACCCTTGCCGGGGGACGTGAGGCCGTCCGAGACCGGGCGATCAAATATGGATGCTTTTATTTGTTGAACGAATTGAAAAGGTGGAATAAAACAGAATGACAATGTATTTTAATGACTTTCAAATTTCAGACTTAATTAAGCGAGCAATTAAAGACATGGGCTTTGAGGAGCCGTCTCCGATTCAGGAGAAAGCCATCCCTGTTATTTTAGAAGGAGGGGATGTCGTCGGGCAGGCTCAGACAGGGACAGGGAAGACGGCGGCATTCGGAATTCCGATTGTCGATAAAGTTACAGCTGACCGTTATGTGCAAGCGTTGATTTTAACGCCGACCCGCGAGCTGGCGATCCAGGTGTCCGGCGAGCTTCAGAAGCTGTCGGCCTACAAAAACATCCGGACGCTGCCGATATACGGCGGGCAATCGATCGGTCATCAAATCCGCGCGCTGAAGCAGGGAGTCCAGGTTGCGATCGGGACGCCCGGGCGGATTCTCGACCATTTGCGCCGTCAGACATTGAAGCTTGACCAGGTGCATACAGTCGTGCTTGATGAAGCCGACGAAATGCTCGATATGGGGTTTGTTGATGATATTGAAGCGATTTTGCGTCAGGTGAATAATGAGCGGCAGACGCTGTTGTTTTCAGCGACGATGCCTCCGGCGATTAAGAAGCTGTCACGCAAGTATATGAACTCGCCGAAAACGGTTTCCATTAATAAAGGAGAGGTAACGGCCCCTTTAATCAACCAGATGTATTATAAAGTGCTTGAGCGGAATAAGATTGACTCCCTCTGCCGGATTATTGACAGCGAGGATGTCGAGCTCGGTATTTTGTTCTGCCGGACGAAAAAGGGTGTAGCCGAGCTGACCGAGGCTCTCCAGGCGAGAGGGTATTTGGCTGACGGTTTACATGGTGACTTAACCCAGCCTCAACGCGATGCCGTCATGAAAAAATTCCGCGATTCGTCGATTGAATTTTTGATTGCGACAGATGTGGCAGCCCGGGGAATTGATGTCGAGAACGTGACGCATGTCATTAACTACGACATTCCGCAGGATCCGGAAAGCTATGTTCACCGGATTGGACGGACAGGCCGCGCAGGACGCAAGGGGTTGGCACTGACACTTGTGACACCGCGGGAAATGAAGCATCTTCGTTCGATTGAACAGGAAATTAAGATGAGCATTCCATCGCAGGACGTGCCGACGATCGAGGATGTTGTGGAAAAACAGCAAAACTCGTGGAAGAAGCTGATCTCTGACACGATTGCCTCAGGCGGAAAAGAAGCCGAGCTGTTTGCCCCGCTCGTTCATGAAATTTTAGCCGAGCATACGCCGGAAGAGGTCGTCTCAGCGCTGTTGCGGATGAACTTCTCAACCGACACGTCAGCCGATGAAGCGGGCTACAACTTCGGCGATACCGGAGGCGCTAAAGGCATGATCCGCTTCTTTATCAATGTCGGACGCAATGTCAATATGACGCCGAAAATTCTCGCCGATGAAATTTCCGAGCTTGTCGGCATTCCGGCGAAAGAGGTCGGCAGAATCGATATTTTTGAAAACTTTACTTTTGTGGAAGTGCCGGAAGACGTCGCTCCGTTTGTGTATGAAGCGTTACGCTACTCCCGCATTAATGGCGCGCGCGTTAACCTCGAGCCTGCCAAGCCGCGCCCGAAGCGCGAACGCAAACCATCTCCCGCACCCCGGCGTTAAATCTTTCAAGCATTATGGCTTCGGGCTTGTCCGAAAAGGGAACGATCCCCTTTCGGACAGGCCCCTTTCCCTCTTTCCCCCTCCCTTGCGTTTCCAGTAAACAAACCCGAATGAATGTTCGTAAAAACTATTGGCAAATGGGATGAAAAGATGTATGATAGAAAAGAACAAAACATAGATTCGCTTTTTATGGCTTACCTATATATTTTAATGATTAGGAGAGATGGAAATGAGTGATCGTAAAGCAGCTCTTGATATGGCATTGCGCCAGATCGAAAAACAATTTGGGAAAGGTTCGATTATGAAGCTCGGCGAACAGACGGACCAGCGCGTTTCGACGGTCTCCAGCGGCGCGCTCGCGCTTGACATTGCCCTCGGAGTGGGCGGTTATCCGAAAGGCCGGGTTATTGAGGTATATGGTCCTGAATCATCCGGTAAAACGACGGTCGCCCTTCACGCGATTGCCGAAATCCAGCGTCAGGGAGGCCAGGCGGCTTTTATTGATGCCGAGCATGCTCTCGACCCGGTTTACGCGCAGAAGCTGGGCGTAAACATTGACGAGTTGCTGCTGTCCCAGCCGGATACGGGGGAACAGGCGCTTGAAATCGCCGAGGCACTCGTGCGCAGTGGCGCCGTCGATATGATCGTAATCGACAGTGTGGCCGCCCTTGTACCGAAAGCGGAAATTGAAGGCGACATGGGGGACAGCCACGTCGGTTTGCAGGCCCGTCTGATGTCCCAGGCGCTGCGGAAGCTGTCCGGAGCGATCAACAAATCAAAGACGATTGCGATCTTTATTAACCAGATTCGTGAGAAGGTCGGCGTCATGTTCGGAAATCCGGAAACGACTCCGGGCGGACGTGCGCTGAAGTTCTATTCCTCTGTCCGGCTTGAAGTGCGCCGTGCTGAAACGCTAAAGCAAGGCAACGATATGGTCGGAAACAAAACGAGAATTAAGGTCGTCAAAAACAAAGTAGCTCCTCCTTTCAAACAGGCGGAAGTTGACATTATGTATGGAGAAGGCATTTCGCGCGAAGGTTCGATTTTAGATATCGCCTCTGAGCTTGATATTGTGCAAAAGAGCGGAGCATGGTACTCTTTTAACGAAGAACGACTTGGACAAGGGCGGGAAAATGCAAAGCAGTTCCTGAAGGAAAATGAAGCGATTATGGAAGAAATCGAAACATTAATTCGAGATCACTACGGCCTGAATGAAGAGATTACAGTGGAGCCTGCCAGCGCAGAAGCTCCGGAGGAAATCCCATTTGATTTGAAATAGGCTTGATGGGCGCTGGAAATCTGTCAATCTACTAACAGGACGTTCCGGTAACCGACGGAACAAGAGCCGGTCAGTAACGGGGAGGAAGGTGTGTGTACAACTCCTTTCTTCCCTTTTGACGCACGTCTAAAAGCGGCGGGTAAAATCTGCAAAGCGAGCAGGGAACGGATTTCCTTTCTGCTCGCTTTGCCGTTTAGATTACGAAGGGCGTATCCGACAATGGAGGCGTAAAATGAAATTTTTATATGTAACCGATACTCATATTCGCGGCACGACGCCGAAAAACCGGCTTGATGTGTATGTCGAGACGTTGAAAGCGAAGCTCGAAGAAGTCGTTGGGCTGGCGAATCGCGAACAGGTTGATGTCCTGCTCCATGGCGGCGATGTCTTTGACCGTCCCGATTTGGCGCCAAATGTCGTCGGCCAGTTTGCCAAGATTTTTATGAAGGCGGCGATGCCAACCTATGTCGTAGCTGGAAATCATGACACGTTCGGCCATAATCCCGAAACGATTTCGCGGACGATGCTCGGCTTAATGGATTCCTTCGGCGTGATGAAAATTATTCATCCCGGTCAGCCGGTTCTGGTTGAGAAAAACGGGGTGAAAGTTCAGATTAGCGGCCAGCCTTATCATTATGATCTCGACCAGCGCGATCCAAAGCTGGATTATTACCCTGTTAATGAAACAGAGGCGGATATTCTCGTTCACATCGTCCATAGTATGCTTGTTGAAAAGGCGTTGCCTGAAGGCATTCCGCATACGCTGATCGACCATATTTGGGGAACGACGGCCGATATTATTTTGACCGGACATTTTCACGGCGGCTTTGGAATCAAGGAGCGAAACGGGAAGTATATGTGCAATCCGGGCGCTCTGTCGCGGGTTAACAACCACTGGACCGAAATCAGCCGAATGCCGAAGGTCGTGCTCGGAACGATTTCAAAGGAAGGCATTTCGCTTGAAGAACGCGAGGTGACGGTCGCCCAAAAAGGAGAAGAGGTGCTTGACCGCTCGTTTCTGGAAAAGGCGGTCCATCAGGAAGAACGGCTGCACAGCTTTGTCCAGCAGGTGAAGGAAAGCTCGCAGTTTCAAACGCTGAATATGAGCGCGATTATTCAGGATATCGCTTCGCTTAAGAACGTCGATGAGAAGGTGAAGCAGGAGGCGCTGCGAAGAATGACAAAGGTAGAAGAAGGATGGAAGGACGGGGAATATGGCTAATATTCACTCAGTACGTCTGGAAAATTTTCAGTCGCATTTAGACACATATCTCGAATTTGATGCTGGACTGAACGTCCTTGTCGGCCAGTCGGACAGCGGGAAAACGGCGATTCTTAGAGGAATCCGCTGGGCGCTGTACAATCAGCCGCGCGGGAGCGACTTTATCCGCGTCGGCGCTGATTTTGTCCGGGTAACCGTCAGCTTTGATCATGGCACAACAATCATCCGCGAAAGAACATCATCGAAAAACCGCTATACAATTCAAAAAAACGGTGAGGAAGACTTGATCCTCGAAGGGTTTGGCATCCACGTTCCTGAGGAGGTGCTCGAAGCGCACGGAATGGGAGCGATGCGGATTGACCACGACCATGAACTGATGCTTCATCTGTCTCAGCAATTAGATGGGCCCTTTTTGCTTGAACAGACCAATACCGTTCGGGCGAAAGCGCTTGGGCGGATCAGCGGCGCCCACTTTCTCGACATGGCGATTCGCGATACATCAAAGGACCTTGCCCAGCTGAGGCAGCAGTTGAAGCAGGAGGAGCAGCTGATCGAAAAGCTGGAGGGGGAGCTTGAACCGTATCAGTCGCTCCCGGCCATGAAAGAACGGCTCGATCAAACAGAACAAGGGGTGCAAACGATCAAAGCAAAGCTGCAAAAAAAAGAGCAGCTTGAACAGTTGCGTCAGCAGCAGCAGCGGCTTCAGCTTGAACAGGAAACGATCTCCAAGCGTCTCGAGCTTGTCAAGCCGGCCGACCAGTGGCAGCAGGCATGGCAAATGCTTTCAGGTTCACGTCAGCAGCTTGTCCAGTTTCAGCATTTGCAGGCAAGATGGGAGGAGGTGCGCAAAGCGAGTGAAGTTTGCCGCCTCTGGATCGAGAAGACAGCGGAGGTCCGGCAGGCCGGCGAGAAGCACAGCATTGTGCTCGCTCAGGTCGAGCGCCTTCATTCACTGAAAAAAATCGCTCAGCTTTTTCAGCGCCTGCGGCAGGAAGAAGAGCAGGCGTTGAGGAAAATAAAGCAAACGGCGTTCAGCAGCGAGGTTGACGAGGCGACAATGGAGCGCATCGCCGGCAGGCAGCAGCGGCTCGCTCAGCTGCAAAGGTTGAGGCAGCAGGTTACGGCCTATGAGATGCAGCAGAAGAAGCTGACAGAGCTGCTTGATACGCTGCCGCAGCTTGATAGCATGACTGAAAGACAGGCGGCGATCGCCGAACGGCACACAAAGCTTGAACAGCTAAAGCAGCTGCATGGGCGACTGAAAGAATGCAGCGAACGGATTAAGGAAGGGCGGCGTTTTATTGCTTCGCAGCAGGCCGAAGAGGAACAGGCTGAGGAACGCTGGCGCCAGCGTTTGCTTGAGATCGGGACATGCCCTACTTGCGGACAGTCGATCTGTGGCCATACGAAATCAGAATAAGAGGGTGATTGTATGACAATCGAACAACAGCTCGCACAAATGAAAAAAGCGATCGATAAGGCGCGCGATATGCGGTATCGGGCCGAAGCGAAGCTGGAAGAGCTGGAAAATCAGAAAAGCCGTCTTTTGGCTGAGCTGGAGGAGCTGGGAGTGAAGCCGGAGGAACTGGAACAGGAGATTCAGCGGCTGGAGCAGGAAATAGACAGATCGCTAGCTGAGACATGGGAGCTGATTCCAAAGGAATTGGTTGAACATGAGTGAGCTTGCAGCACGTCTTGCGAGGCTTGAGCAGCGGCAGAAGAAGGCGTACGACCAGTGGACGAGGCTTGATGCTGAGCGCGCCTTGCTGGAAGAGCAAATCAAAGCGAGACGGAAGGAACTCGATGGCTATCTGGACACGATCGATACATATGAAAAAGCGCGCGTGCTGTTGCAGCAGTCGGCCGAGTATGCGAGAGAGCAGGCCAAACAGCAGATTGAGACGCTGGTGACGAACGCGCTCCAATATGTGTTTGGTCCGCTTTTTTCCTTTCAAATTGAATTGGAAGAACACGGGAGCAAGGCGGTAGCTGAATTTTACGTTGTCTCGGAATATGAAGGGGTCAAGGTGAAAACGAGGCCGCAGGATTCCCGCGGCGGCGGTGTCGTCGATATCGTGACGCTCGCTTTACGCGTCGCTTTGCTTGAAACGGTCCAGCCGAAACGGTCAGGGTCTCTTTTGCTCGATGAGCCGGGCAAGCATGTTTCGGGTGAATATGTCCTTTATTTATATGAATTCTTAAAATCATTAAGCACGATGTTTAAGCGGCAGATTATCATGATTACGCATAACTACCACCTCGCCCAGTCCGGTGACAAAGCGTACGAGGTTGCGATTCATGACGGAATCAGCGCAGTCACTGAAATTGACAACACTTGACATTGGACAGGGTGGGCTATAAAATTAAGTGGAATGCGGTAAATTTTTTGTGTCATATTTATCTTTTCCGCGATCATGTCTACATGTTCTAACGTTTTTAATTAATGAAAGTATGACAAATTTGAAACCCAACAATTAGATAGCAAGGGGAGGTGAAAGAGTATGGATTATATATGGCTCATCTCCATTTTGCTTGTTGTCTCTGCAGGTAGTGCAGTTGTTGGATATCTTGTTCGAAAATCCATTGCTGAAGCAAAGATTTCCAGTGCGGAACATGCAGCAAAACAAATTGTTGATGATGCGAAGCGAGATGCCGAGGCGAGTAAGAAGGAAGCGCTCTTAGAAATCAAGGATGAGGCGCACCGTGCTCGAACTGAAGCTGAACGTGAGGTTCGTGAACGAAGAAATGAGATTCAAAAACAAGAGAATCGTTTGGTACAAAAAGAAGAGATTCTTGACCGGAAGAGTGAAACCTTAGATAAGAAAGAAGAGTCTTTGGAAAAAAGGGAGGAATCTCTCACCAAAAAACAACGACAAATTGAAGAGATGAATAGCAAAGTGGAGGAAATCTTGGCCAAGCAGCAAGCCGAGCTTGAGCGTATTTCCGGATTTTCTCGCGAAGAAGCACGTACCGCGATTCGTCACGAAGTGGAACAGGAGCTTGCGCACGAAACGGCTTTGCTTGTGAAGGAACGGTTCACACAGGCGAAGGAAGAAGCTGATAAAAAGGCGAAAGAAATTCTGTCACTGGCCATTCAACGCTGTTCGGCCGACCATGTCGCTGAAACGACTGTATCGGTCGTCACATTGCCGAATGATGAAATGAAGGGCCGGATTATTGGACGGGAAGGAAGAAATATTCGTGCGTTGGAAACATTGACGGGAATTGATCTTATTATCGATGATACGCCGGAAGCTGTTATTTTATCCGGGTTTGATCCGATTCGCCGTGAAATTGCCCGTACAGCTCTTGAAAAACTCGTGCAGGATGGTCGGATTCATCCGGCCCGAATTGAAGAAATGGTCGATAAATCACGTCGTGAGGTCGATGAGGCGATTCGTGAGTATGGAGAGCAGGCAACCTTTGAAATGGGTATTCTTGGCTTGCATCCTGACCTGATCAAGATTCTTGGCCGTCTGAAATTCCGTACAAGCTACGGACAAAACGTGCTGAAGCATTCAATGGAAGTCGCTTATTTAACAGGACTGATGGCTGCTGAGCTTGGCGAAGATGTGAAGCTGGCAAGAAGAGCCGGATTGCTTCATGATATCGGAAAAGCAATTGATCATGAAGTCGAAGGAAGCCATGTTGAAATTGGCGTCGAGCTGGCGACGAAGTACAAGGAACACCCGGTCGTCATAAATTCGATTGCTTCCCATCATGGCGATACGGAGGCAACTTCGATTATTGCCACTCTTGTGGCAGCAGCGGATGCGTTATCTGCCGCCCGTCCTGGAGCGCGAAGAGAAACGTTGGAAACGTATATTCGCCGCTTAGAGAAGCTGGAAGAGATCTCGGAATCGTTTGAAGGTGTAGAGAAGACATATGCGATTCAGGCAGGTCGTGAAGTACGGATCATGGTTCGTCCTGATGTGGTCGATGATACCCTTGCGCATAAGCTTGCCAGAGATATTACGAAGAAAATTGAAGATGAACTTGAGTATCCGGGTCACATCCGAGTCACTGTTATTCGGGAAACACGGGCTGTCGAGTATGCAAAATAAAGTGGCGGGTTTTCGCCACTTTATTTGTTTAACGGGCCGATTCGGACAGTTGCACGTGATTTTGAAAAAAGCCGTTTGAAAAGACGCTCAACAAATCATACTAAGAGCGAAATGAAATGACTGGAGTATAAAGATATGCGAATTTTATTTATAGGTGATGTGGTCGGTTCGCCGGGGCGCAAGATGATCAAGGAATATACGATGAAGCTGAAGCAGGCGTACAAGCCGACGATTACGATTATTAATGGTGAAAATGCCGCTTCCGGAAAAGGAATCACCGAAAAAATTTACAAAGGGTTTCTTGATGCGGGCGCACAGGTCGTGACGCTTGGCAATCACTCGTGGGACAATAAAGAAATTTTTTCATTTATTGATGAGGCGAAAGCGTTAATCAGGCCGGCTAACTATCCGGAAGGAACACCGGGTAAAGGCTACACTCTCGTCAAAGTGAATCAGCTGGAGATTGCCGTTATCAATGCGATGGGACGAACCTTCTTACCGGCGATTGACTGTCCGTTTCGTAAGCTCGACGACATTTTGGCAGAGGTACGGAAGCGGACGCCGTATATTTTCGTTGATTTTCACGCAGAAGCGACGAGCGAGAAGCAGGCGATGGGCTGGTACCTTGATGGCCGTGTCTCGGCTGTCGTTGGCACGCATACCCATGTCCAGACAGCGGATGAGCGGATTTTGCCAAAGGGGACCGCTTATTTGACAGATGTCGGGATGACCGGCCCTTATGATGGCATCCTCGGGGTTGAGAAGGAACCGGTGCTGAAAAAATTTTTGACGACGCTGCCTGTCAGGTTTGAAGTCGCCGCAGGACGGGAACAATTAAATGGAGTAGTGATTGATATTGATGCTAAAACGGGGTTAGCTACAGCAATCAAGCGAATCCAAATTAACGACGATCATCCATTTTATATGTAACAAGGTCAGTCTTCCAAATTAATTTGCTCTATTAGGCATATGGGCTGTAATGTTGAAATAAGATGAAGTAGAACTCGCATCTTGTACGATTGACGAATGCTAGTTGGCATAGACAATCAATTCAGGGACAACCCACTTTTGTTAACAGAGGAGGTACTAGGAATGGAAGTCTTAAAAGTTTCAGCAAAATCAACCCCTAACTCTGTTGCCGGGGCACTCGCAGGTGTCATTCGTGAACGTGGGGCAGCAGAAATACAAGCCATAGGTGCCGGCGCTCTTAATCAGTCAATCAAGGCGATTGCGATTGCCCGTGGCTTCGTGGCTCCAAGCGGCATTGACCTTGTTTGCATCCCAGCGTTTACGGATATTCAGATAGAGGGTGAAGAACGGACAGCGATGAAGCTGATTGTAGAACCGAGATAGCGTTCGAGGGCTTGACGTCTTAGAAAAGTTGACGGTGCTGCTTTAGGTTAATCGTTTCAAGCGCCACAAGCCTATTGGAAGAACTCATTCACACCAGGCTTATTGCTTAGAGGCTAGGCAAAAGGGAAAGACGACCTTTTGCCTAGCCTCTTTTTTGCGCAATTCTTTCCTGATGAACCGTTATGGACAACAAAAGCCTTGCTTTTTCAAGTGAGAAGGACTATCATAATAGCATTTAAGAGTCTTTATTTCGTCAAAATGCAGTAAATCTAGTAAAATACTCGGAAATGTGCTAAGCTAATAGTATTTCAATAAGCGATCAGCTTAGCGCGATGATACGTGATTAAGGGGTGGATAGAGTGAGAGAGCAGTTATCATGGAAAGTTGGGGGTCAGCAAGGCGAAGGGATTGAAAGCACGGGGGAAATCTTTGCCTCGGCGTTAAACCGGCTCGGCTACTATTTATACGGGTACCGTCACTTCTCTTCCCGAATTAAGGGAGGACATACGAACAATAAGATTCGTGTCAGCACCAGTCCATTAAATTCGATTTCAGATGATCTTCATATTCTTGTCGCCTTTGATCAGGAAACAATTGACGTTAATATTCATGAATTGGCCGCGGACGGGATTGTGATTGCCGATTCGAAATTCAACCCGGTTGTGACAGAGGGCTATGATGTTCAGCTTTTTGCCGTACCGTTTACGGAAATTGCGACAGAGCTCGGCACCTCATTAATGAAAAACATGGTTGCTGTCGGTGCAACGAGTGCGATTCTCGGGCTTGCCCCATCTCACTACCAGGATGTTGTTGAGGACATCTTTTTAAAGAAGGGCGCTTCCGTTGTGGAAAAGAATATGGAGGCGATTAAGGCCGGCGCCGACTATTTCCGCAATGAGGCGGGAGCCAATATGCCGGATCTTCAGCTTGCTGAAGCGGATGGCAAGAAGCGGATGTTCATGATCGGAAATGATGCGATCGGCTTGGGCGCGGTAACGGCGGGCAGCCGTTTTATGGCCGCTTATCCGATCACCCCTGCTTCGGAAATTATGGAATATATGATTAAAAAGCTGCCTGAATTCGGCGGAACGGTTATTCAGACGGAAGACGAAATCGCCGCATGTACGATGGCGATTGGCGCCAACTATGCCGGCGTCCGGGCTTTCACCGCTTCAGCCGGTCCGGGATTGTCGCTGATGGCCGAAGCAATCGGTCTTTCCGGTATGACCGAACAGCCTCTTGTCATTATTGACACGCAGCGCGGGGGGCCGAGTACGGGCTTGCCGACAAAGCAGGAGCAATCCGACTTAATGGCGATGATCTACAGCACCCACGGCGACATTCCGAAAATTGTCATTACCCCAAGTACGGTGGAAGAAGCGTTCTATGACACGGTCGAAGCATTTAACCTGGCGGAGGAATATCAGTGTCCGGTTATTTTAGTGACGGATCTCGCGCTGTCACTTGGAAAGCAGACGGTCGAACCGCTTGATTTCAGTAAGGTCGAGATCCGCCGCGGCGCGCTCCAGACGGATGAGATTCCGGCGCGGGAAGAGAAAGAATATTATAAGCGGTATGAAGTAACGGAATCAGGCGTTTCTCCGCGCGTTCTTCCAGGCACGAAAAACGGCATTCACCACGTGACAGGGGTGGAGCACGATGAAACCGGGAAGCCGTCGGAAAGTCCTGTCAACCGTCAAGCTCAAATGGATAAGCGCTTGAGAAAGCTGAGCAATCTTGAAGCGACGTTCAAGCAGCCGCTATTCGTTCATGCCGAGCATGATGAAGCAGATCTGCTCGTGATCGGGGTCAACTCAACGCGGGGAACGATTGAAGAAGCGATGCCGCGCCTTGAAGCGGACGGGATCAAGGTCAATCATGTCCATATCCGCCTGCTCCACCCATTCCCGACAGAGGCGCTCAAGCCTCATATCGACCGGGCGAAGAAGGTCGTTGTCGTCGAAAATAACGCAACGGCGCAGCTTGCCAATATTATTAAAATGAATGTGAATAGTGTTCAAATAGAAAATGTCCTGAAGTATGACGGAAATCCGTTTTTGCCGAATGAATTATATCAAGCATGCAAGGAGTTGGTCTAAATGGCAACATTTAAAGATTTTCGCAATAAAGTGAAGCCAAACTGGTGCCCCGGCTGTGGCGACTTTTCGGTCCAGGCGGCGATCCAGCGCGCGGCGGGAAATGTCGGTTTAGAGCCGGACGACCTTGCAGTGATATCGGGAATCGGATGCTCCGGACGGATTTCAGGCTATATTAATTCATACGGCTTTCATGGTGTTCATGGACGCGTGCTGCCGATCGCCCAAGGGGTGAAAATGGCCAACCGCGATTTGACGGTTATTGCCTCCGGTGGAGATGGTGACGGTTTTGCGATTGGAATGGGGCATACCGTCCATGCGATTCGTCGCAATATTGACATCACCTATATCGTGATGGACAATCAAATTTACGGATTGACGAAGGGGCAAACGTCACCGCGAAGCGATGTCGGCTTCAAAACAAAGAGTACGCCGGGCGGTTCGGTTGAATCAGCGCTCAATGTAATGGAAATGGCACTGACAGCAGGAGCCACCTTCGTCGCCCAAAGCTTTTCCAGCGATCTGAAGGAATTGACGGCATTGATTGAACAGGGGATCGCCCATAAAGGCTTCTCGTTAATTAATGTTTTCAGCCCATGTGTGACGTTCAATAAAGTAAACACATATGACTGGTTTAAGGAAAATATTACAAAGCTTGCCGATGTCGAGAATTACGATCCGGCCAACCGGATGACAGCGATGCAAACATTGATGGAGCACAATGGTCTAGTAACCGGCTTAATTTATCAAAACAAAGAGCAGCCTTCTTACCAGGAGCTGATCTCCGGCTATGATGAGCAGCCGCTGGCGAGTCAAGATCTACAATTAGATGAAGCGAAATTCAATGAAATGATGGCGGAGTTTATGTAAGCGATGCAGGCCGTTCCCGGGAAGAGCTCCCAGGGAACGGCCTTTTTCAACCTGTGAGCTTCGCAGGAAAACATTTACTTTCACGACTTCTCCAAATAACTTTTATTGTTTGCAGCGGACAAAAAGTTTATAATTATTTATTGTATGATTTGCTTGAAAGGAGCTTTGGAATGAATGAAGACCAACGATTAGGAAACGTAACAAATGCAGATGGAAAAACAGCTACGCAGGACTTAAAATCCTCTGGCAGTAGCCAAAAAGATTACAGCAAATATTTTGATTTCAGTGACGCGAAAGTGGAAATCATGACAGATGGAAAGCAAAAGCTGCGGATTAAGGGCCGGGATATCATTATCAATGAGCAGCCGGATTACAAGCAGGGAAAAAGAAGAGGGAAGCAGGAAACGCAGGTGCTGCGCCCGGACAGCCTTATTCCCGAGGATATGAAGCAGATCGGTGCCGGAAAGACATTTTTAATCCGGACGTACGGCTGCCAAATGAACACGCATGACTCGGAAAATATGGCCGGCTTGCTTCAGGAGATGGGCTTCACAGCGACGGAGGAAGCAGCTGATGCCGATGTGATTTTGCTCAATACATGTGCGATTCGCGAAAATGCGGAAAACAAAGTGTTTGGCGAAATCGGGCACTTAAAAGCGTTAAAAAAAGAAAGACCGGAGCTGATTCTCGGCGTCTGCGGCTGTATGTCGCAGGAGGAAAATGTCGTCAATCAAATTATGCAAAAGCATCAGCATATTGATATGATCTTCGGCACCCATAATATTCACCGCTTGCCGGAATTGCTGCGCAATGCCCTTTATGGCAAGGAAATGGTGATTGAAGTCTGGTCGAAGGAAGGCGACATCGTTGAGAATATGCCGCGTGTCCGCCAGGGAAACACACAGGCGTGGGTCAATATTATGTATGGCTGTGATAAGTTTTGCACGTATTGCATCGTCCCTTACACGCGTGGGAAGGAACGGAGCCGCCTGCCGGAAGACATTATCGCGGAAGTGCGTGATCTGGCCCGCCAAGGCTATAAAGAAATTACGCTGCTCGGCCAAAATGTGAATGCGTATGGCAAAGATCTTGAAGGACGCAGCTACGGCCTCGGCCATTTAATGGATGAGATTCATAAAATCGATATTCCGCGCGTGCGCTTCACAACAAGTCATCCGCGTGATTTCGACGATCATTTGATTAACGTGCTCGCCAAAGGCGGAAATCTCGTTGAGCATATTCACCTTCCTGTGCAGCACGGAAATTCTGATATTCTGAAGCTGATGGCGCGCAAATATACACGAGAGCAGTACGTCGAGCTCGCCCATAAAATCAAAATGGCGATCCCGAATGCTTCGTTCACAACGGATTTAATCGTCGGCTTCCCGAACGAAACCGAAGAGCAGTTTGAGGATACATTGTCACTCGTGCGCGAGATTCAATTCGACAGCGCCTACACGTATATTTATTCGCCGCGCGAAGGAACGCCGGCAGCGAAAATGAAGGACAATGTGCCGATGGAAGTAAAACGGGAGCGGCTGGCTCGTTTGAATGCGCTCGTCAATGAAATGTCAGCGAAGAAAAATCTCGCCTATCAGGATCAGGTCGTTGAAGTGCTCGTTGAAGGGGAAAGCAAAAAGAACCCTGATGTGCTGGCGGGGCGCACGAGAACGAACCGCTTAGTGAACTTTACAGCACCGAAATCCTATATTGGGGAAATTGTCTATGTGAAAGTGACAGAAGCAAAGACGTGGTCACTTGACGGAGAAATGGTTGAATTAGCGGAGGTAAAAGGATCATGACAAAATCAGCAATGTATACGCGTGAAGACATTCGACTACGGGCGAAAGAGCTGGCGAAAATGATGGCCGAAACGGAAGAAGTAGATTTTTTCAAGCGCGCTGAAAAGCAAATTAATGAGCATCTGCGCGTGCAGGAGCTGATCGCTCAAATTAAAAAGCTGCAAAAGGAAGCGGTCAATCTTCAGCATTATGGCAAGTCCGAAGCGTTAAAGGAAGTGGAAGCAAAGATCGACGCCTTGCATGAAGAAGTTGATGCGATTCCGCTCGTGCAGGAGTTCAAGCGCAGTCAGCTTGAAGTAAACAGCCTTTTGCAAATGGTGTCCAACACGATTTCCAAAACGGTGACCGACGAAATCATCACGTCAATGGGCGGAGATTTGTTAAAAGGAACAACAACGAAAAACCCTTATTTTGATGGCGGCTGCCAATCGTAGAAATGGAAGGGGCAGGGCAAAAGTAAAATACAACCATCAAAAAGCTGCTGAAAAAGTACGATTTTCACTTTTTCAGCAGCTTTCTTACGTTTAGACAAGTATCTTTCTGGATATTTTTTAGGATTTACGAAAAGGAGCTGCGTTAGTGCGTGGTTCGACATTTCAGACATACATATTAGTTGTGACTCAACTTCTGTGACGATTTTTAGCATGTCTTTCCCCACTCCGGCTTTTGCGAAAAAATTTTAGAGAGCGTGAAAAAATGCGCTTTAACAGGGGAGGAATGGGGAATGAAGAGAGGTAGAGAGGAAAGGAGAGAGCATATACAAATGCAACAGTATAAAGTGATTTTTTCATTAGTGAATGGGGAAAAAGAAACAGCTTATTTTACGGAAAATCCGATATCGCGCGTCAATGATTGGCTAGAACGCAATGACTGCGTCTGGGTCAGACTTGAGGATATGCGATTGAACCTCCAGCATGTCGTCTCGATCCAGGTCGGCAAATTGGCGGAGGCGAATGAACGGCCGGAAGAGGAGGAAGTCGTCGAATGGCTCTAGCCGGCTGAAGAGAGTTACAACCAACTGGTAAACGATCGGGATAGGGGGCGCGGTTCCGTTCTGGTAAGGAATGGCATGACAACCGCTACGCCACTTCATCCGCCGCTTCGACAGGACATGTGAAAAGGAAGCGCGCTTTCCACCCGCTGAACCGGGCCTGAGACAAAAGGGTAATGTGAACTGCCCCCTGTCAAGTAGACAGTGGAAATAAGAAAAAGACGTTAGGCGGCTTGAGTCCGGAATTCAATTGGACTTAAGCCGTTTAATCGTGCTTGATAACGATGATGGTGATAAAAGAACATATACTCATCAATCGCTGTTTTTAGGGCTTCATAGGACTCGTAGGAATGCAGATAATACTTCTCACATTTGAAGGACCCCCAAAAGCTTTCAATCGGGGCATTATCCAAACAACGCCCCACACGAGACATGCTCTGGGTGAT